>DATHRJ010000217.1:0-19808 GCA_035465455.1 Lysobacter sp. | reverse complement strand
GAGTATGGTCAGCGCCGAGCTCGCCAGACAGTCGCCGCCGGTGTATCCGGGGGAGGAAAGTCCGGGCTCCACAGGGCACGGTGCCAGGTAACGCCTGGGCGGCGCGAGCCGACGGAAAGTGCAACAGAGAGTAGACCGCCGAACGGCGTCGCACGACGCGCGGGGCAAGGGTGAAACGGTGCGGGAAGAGCGCACCGCGAGTCTGGCAACAGACCGGCACGGCAAACCCCACCGGGAGCAAGACCAAATAGGGAGACCATGCCGCGGCCCGCGGTGTCTCCGGGTAGGTTGCTTGAGCGTAGCGGTGACGCTGCGCCTAGAGGAATGACTGCTCACGACAGAACCCGGCTTATCGGCCGGCTCCGCCACTTTTGCTTCGCCTCTGGCTTTGGCAAAAGCTCCAGAATTTCGTGGAGCTGAAATTCTGGACCCTGGGCTGTTGCCTCCAATTCCCAGCCGCGGTCGCGGCGCCCCTGTACTACAGGGGGCTGCTTGGCCGGATGCTGTCGCACTCGCGGTTGCATTCGCTGTGGCCGAGGCTGCTGCGAGCTGTTGCTCGATCCTTCTTTGCGGGCCACGGGGAGGGCGGTGGCGGCGAAGCTTTCCTGGTTCGCGACCCCACCCCCGATTCAGGACCCGGCTTGCGCAGCGGAGGATACTTGCTGCGTCGCACCATCGTGCAGGCGCGGGCTTGTTAAGGCGGCGTGAGCTGGTCGCGATCCGGCCGGAATCTCAAAACATGAGACAAAACATGGGTTAGTGGATAACTCTTGAACAAGTCTCTCAAGTGTGCCGCAAGCCATTGATGCGCCTAGTGAAAATGGTCCTGATAGTTGTTGACAACCCTGTGGACGGTGCCTAAGGTGGGCATCAGAGGGAAAACCGGGTTAATTGTGGTTTTCCGGTGGCCACACCCGCCGATGAGTGGGTGTGCACGAAGCAGGCGAACCGTCCATAGAGGCGGGCCAACACCAGGTGCGCAATGTTCCAGGGCGAGACCGCCATCACGATGGACGACAAAGGCCGGCTGGCGGTGCCTACCGCTTACCGGGACGTTGTCGCGCGCGAGTGCGGCAACCGCCTGGTCGTCACCTACAACCCGTTCGAGTCCGGCTGCCTGTACCTGTACCCGCTCGCGGTGTGGGAGGGCGTGCGTGACCAGGTCAACAAGCTGCCACGGGCGAAGCGAGTCAACCGCAGCATGCAGCTGAAGGTGGTCGGCGCCGCTTCGTTCGTCGAACTCGACGGCAACGGCCGCATCACCGTGCCGGCGAGCCATCGCGCCGCGGTCGGGATCGAGAAGAAGGCCGTGCTGCTGGGCATGGGCGACAAGTTCGAATTGTGGAGCGAGCAGGCTCACCACGCGCAGATCCGTCAGACCATCTCCGACGACGATCTGAGCGACGAACTGCTCGATCTGCAGCTATGACGGACGGTGGCATGGAGCGCAAAGCGCCTGCCGGCCACCTTCCCGTGATGTACCCGCAGGTCCTGGAGGGGCTGCAGGTGGTCGGGAACGGCACGTATCTGGACGGGACCTTCGGCCGCGGCGGGCATGCCCGCGGGGTGCTGGCGCGCCTGGATGCCGGCGGCCGGTTGCTGCTGATGGACAAGGACCCCGAGGCGATCGCCGCGGCCGAGCAGGAGTTCGGTGGCGATCCGCGCGTGGCGATCAGTCGCGGCAGTTTCGCCGAGCTCGCGCACTGGGACGCCACCGCGGGTGGCCTGGACGGCGTGCTGTTCGACCTGGGCGTTTCCTCGCCGCAGCTTGACGTTGCCGGCCGCGGCTTCAGCTTCGGCAAGGACGGCCCGCTGGACATGCGCATGGACCCCGACAGCGGGCTCAGCGCCGCGCAGTGGCTGGCGTCCGCCTCCGAGCAGGAGATCGCGCAGGTGCTGTGGACCTACGGCGAGGAGCGCATGGGCCGCCGGATCGCGCGTGCGATCGTCGAGCGCCGCGCCGAGCAGCCGCTGCTGCGCACCGCACAACTGGCCGACGTGATCGCGGCGGTGATGCCGCGCGGCCGCGACGGCAAGCACCACATCCACCCGGCCACGCGCAGCTTCCAGGCGATCCGTATCTTCATCAACCGCGAACTGGCCGATCTGGAAACCGGGCTCGACGCTGCGCTGGCGCGACTGAAGCCCGGCGGCCGGCTGGCGGTGATCAGCTTCCACTCGCTGGAAGACCGCATCGTCAAGCAGTTCATCGCGCGCCACGCCAAGGCGCCGCCGGCGAACCGGCGCTTCCCGGAAGCGCAGGCATTCGTGGCGCGCCTGCGCCCGATCGGCGGCGCGCAGAAGGCCGACGCCGAGGACCTGGCGGTCAACCCGCGTGCGCGCAGCGCGGTGCTGCGGGTCGCGGAAAAACTCGCGGGTGAGGCGGCGGGTTCGCGAACCGCTGGTTCGCGCGCCGACGAACCCCTGAGCGCGACGCGCGAAGGCCGGGGGCGGGCATGACCATGCGCCTGCTGCTGACCGTGCTGATCGTGGCCAACGTGGTCTCGGCGCTGGCCGTGGTCCACGCCCGCCACCAGCACCGGCAGTTGTTCGTGCAGGTCAGCCGGCTGGAGAAGGCGCGCGATGAACTCAACATCGATTTCGGCCGCCTGCAACTGGAGCAGGCGACCTGGGCGGAGAGCAACCGCATCGACCAGATCGCGCGCGATCGCCTCGGGATGAAGTTCCCCGAAGCGGCTGAAATCGTGGTGATCCGCCGATGAGGAGCCGCGCCACCCACGACCGCGACCGTCACCACGCCAAGCCGGGCGCGCGGCCGTCGCTGAAGGCGTGGCTGGGCGGCGACGGCGGCCGTCCGCGTGGACGGGCGCAGTTCAACCTGCGCAATCGCCTGGTCATCGTCGGCGGCGCCCTGGGCCTGTGCGCGATCGCGCTGGTCGCGCGCGCGCTGGACATCCAGGTCGTCAACAACGAGTTCTACGTGGAGCAGGGTGATTCGCGCTCGTTGCGGGTCATTCCAATCGCCACCTCGCGCGGCATGATCACCGACCGCAACGGCGAACCGCTGGCGGTGTCGACCCCGGTCGAGTCGGTATGGGCCAACCCGCAGGAACTGCTCGAGCACCCCGCGCGCATCCCGCAGCTGGCGCAGCTGGTCGGGATGCCGGTGGAGGAGCTCAGCCGCAAGCTCGGCCAGCGCGCGGACAAGGAGTTCATGTACCTCCAGCGCCGGATCAGTCCCGGCAACGCGCGCAGGATCCTCGCCCACGAGATCCCCGGGGTGTATTCGCAGCGCGAGTTCCGCCGCTTCTATCCGCAGGGCGAGGCGCTGGCGCACGTGCTGGGCTTCACCAACATCGACGACCGCGGCCAGGAAGGGCTCGAGCTGGCGTTCGACGAGTGGCTGACCGGCACCCCCGGTGCCAAGCGCGTGATCCGCGACGGCCAGGGCCGCACCATCGAGAACGTCGACCTGGTGCGTGCCGCCGCGCCAGGGCACGACCTCACCCTGACGATCGACCGCCGCATCCAGTTCCTGGCGCACCGCGAACTGCGCAGCACGCTGCTGCGCACCGGTGCCAGCAGTGGCTCGGCGGTGGTGCTCGATGTCGCCACCGGCGAAGTGCTGGCGATGGCGAACCTGCCCAGCTACAACCCCAATGCGGTCAGCATGGGCAACGCCGATACCCACCGCAACCGCGCGGTCACCGACGTGATCGAGCCGGGCTCCACGATGAAGCCGCTGACCGTGGCCGCGGCGCTGGAAGCCGGCGCCATCACCCCGGCCACTCGCTTCGACACCAATCCGGGCTGGATCGCCAACGGCCGCTACCGCACCACCGACCACCATAACTATGGCGTGCTCGACACCACCGGCGTGATCACCAAGAGCTCCAATATCGGTGCCGCCAAGATCGTCGCGAAATTGCCCAACCAGGACTTCCACGACTTCCTGCGCAAGTTCGGCTACGGGCAGAAGCCCGGCAGCGGCTTTCCGGGCGAATCGTCGGGGGTGCTCGCGCCGCCATCGCAGTGGAGCGGCACCACCAAGCAGACCATGTCGTATGGCTACGGCCTGTCGGCGACCCCGCTGCAGATCGCCCAGGCCTATGCGGCGTTCGGCAACGGCGGCAAGCTGATCGCGCCGACGTTCGTGAAAGGCGAACGCAACGAGGCCAGGCAGGTGCTGGACCCGGCGATCGCCGCCGAGCTCATGAAGATGATGCAGACCGTGACCGAGCCGGGCGGCACCGCCACGCAGGGCGCGATCCTGGGCTACCACGTCGCCGGCAAGACCGGAACCGCACGCAAGTACAACGACACCGGTGGCTATTCGCGCCGCTACGTCTCGTTCTTCGCCGGCGTGGTGCCGGTGCGGAATCCGCGCTTCTCGATGGTGGTGGTGATCGACGATCCGGATCCGCGAAAAGGCTACTTCGGCGGACTGGTGTCCGCGCCGGTGTTCAAGAACGTCATGGAAGGCGCGCTGCGGCTGATGGACGTGCCGCCCGACGACATCGATACCTGGCTGGCGGTGCAGGCCGACGCCCAGGCCAAGCGGATCAGCGCCAACGGCGGCGAGTTGCCCGCGCGCGGCCCGGTGCTGCCGGCAGACGCGGCGGCGACCGCGCCATCGCTGTTGCCTGCCGCCGTGCAGGGGGCCGCGCCGTGAGCGGCACGATGGCGCTGGCCGAACTGCTGCCGGATGTCGCCGGCATCCCCGGCGACCTCGTGGTCGGCGGGCTGGTGCAGGACAACCGCGAACTGCGACCCGGCGATGCGTTCATCGCGATCGGCGGCTTCGGCACCCACGGACTGAAGTTCGCCGAACAGGCACGCGCGGCCGGTGCCAGCGCGGTGCTGTTCGAGCCACCGGCGCCCGTCGAGTACCCGGCACCGCGCGATGCGATCGCGGTGCCACGGCTGCGCGCGCGGCTGGGCGAGATGGCCGACCACTTCCACGGCCGCGTCAGCGAATCGATGACCGTGGTCGGGGTCACCGGGACCAACGGCAAGACCTCGGTCGTGCAGTTGCTCGACCAGGCATGGCACCTGCGCGGCGTGACCGGCGCCACGATCGGCACGCTCGGCGCCGGCCTGCACGGGCAGGTCGTGGCCACCGGGTTCACCACGCCGCTGGTGCTGCGCCTGCACGCGCTGCTGGCGGAACTGCACGCGTCCGGTGCCCAGGCGGTGGCGATGGAGGTCAGCTCGCACGCGCTCGACCAGGGCCGGGTCGATGGCGTGCATTTCGACGTCGCGCTGTTCACCAACCTCACCCGCGATCACCTCGATTACCACGGCGACATGGCCGGTTACGGCGCCGCCAAACAACGCCTGTTCCAGTGGCCCGGGCTGAAGGCGGCGGTGGTCAACCTCGATGACGCGTTCGGGCGCGAGCTGCACGATTCGCTGCTGGCTGCGGCGGATGCGCTGCGCGTGATCGGCCTCAGCTCGCGCGGCCACGCGGCCGCGACCTTGCGCGCCGACCGCCTGCGCCTGGACATCAGCGGCATCGGTTTCGACCTGGTGGTCGGCGATGAGTGCCAGCCGGTGCACTCGCCGCTGCTGGGCCGCTTCAACGTCGACAACCTGCTCGCGGTGGCCGGGGTGCTGCACGCGCTCGGCGAGCAGCCCGCTCGGATCGCCGACACCTTGTCGCAGCTGCAGCCGATCCACGGGCGCATGAACCGCCTCGGCGGCGACGGCTTGCCGCTGGTCGTGATCGATTACGCGCACACGCCCGACGCGCTCGAGCAAGCGCTGGCATCTTTGCGCGCCCACGGGCCGGAACGTCTGGCCTGCGTGTTCGGCTGCGGTGGCGAGCGCGACCGCGGCAAGCGCGCGCAGATGGCGGCCGTCGCCCAAGCGCATGCCGACCGGGTGATCGTCACCGACGACAATCCGCGCCGCGAGGATGGCGATGCGATCGTCGCCGAGATCCTGTCGGGGTTCCAGCGGCCGCAGCAGGTCGTGGTGCAGCGCGACCGCGCCGCCGCGATCGCGCTGGCGATCGGCGAAGCCGGCCCGCACGACATCGTCCTGGTCGCCGGTAAGGGTCACGAGACCTATCAGGAAATCGCCGGCGTGCAGCATCCGTTCGACGATAGCGACATCGCGCGCCGCTGCCTGCAGGCACGAGCGCCGCATGCGCAGGGTGCGCGCACACGCCATGCGCAGGAGCGGTCATGACCCCGCTGCGCCTGTCGGAGATCGCACGAATGACCGGCGGCCGCCTCCACGGCGACGACGCCGTGGTCGCCGTGCTCATGACCGACACCCGGATCCTGCCGGAGACCGGCGCGCCGGCGCTGTTCGTCGCGCTCAAGGGCGAGAATTTCGACGGCCACGACCATGTGGTCGCCGCCGCCAACGCCGGCGTGGTCGCGGCGCTGGTCGCGCGCGAGGTCCGGGCGCCGATCGCGCAGGTCGTGGTCGCCGATACCCAGCGCGCGCTGGCCGACCTGGCCGCCGCGATCCAGCGCCAGCGCAGCACCAAGGTGGTTGCGATCACCGGCAGCAACGGCAAGACCAGCGTCAAGGCGCTGCTGCTGGCGATCCTGCAGCAGCACGTGGGTCCGGGCCAGGTGTATGCCAACCCGGGCAACCGCAACAACGAGATCGGGCTGCCGCTGGCGGTGATCGATGCGCCGGACGACGCGCGTTTCGCGATCTACGAGATGGGCGCCGGCAAGCCCGGCGACATCGCCTACCTGACCGCGGTCGCGCGGCCGGACGTGTCGCTGGTCAACAACATCGCGCCGGCGCACCTGGAACGCATGGGCAGCCTGCGCGTGGTCGCCGAGACCAAGGCCGCGGTGTACGACGCGCTGGCGGCGGACGGGGTCGCGGTCATCAATGCCGACGATGCGTTCGGGCCGTGGTTCGCGCAACGCCTGCATGCCGATGCTGCGGACGCCCCTGGGCTGATCCGCTTCGGGCTGGAGGCCAGCGCCGACATCGGCGCGCGCGGGATCCAGGTCGGCCCCGACGGCTCGCGCTTCGTGCTGGTGACCGCCGACGGCGAGATCGACGTGCGCATCGCGTTGCCGGGCCGCCACAACGTGCTCAATGCCCTCGCCGCCGCCTCGATGGCGCTCGGGCTGGGCGTGTCCCTGGCAGAGATCGCCGCCGGGCTGGCGGCCGCGCCGGCGGTCGCCGGGCGGCTGGTGTCGCATGCGCTGCGCAGCCGCGCGGTGCTGATCGACGACAGCTACAACGCCAACCCCGGGTCGCTGGATGCGGCGATCGACACGCTCGCGGCGAGCAAGGGCCGCGGTGAGGCCTGGCTGGTGCTGGGCGACATGCGCGAACTGGGCGCCGGGGCCGAGGCGATGCACGCCGATGCCGGACGCCGAGCGAAGGCGGCCGGCCTGTCGCGGCTGTACACGCTCGGTCCGCTGAGCGCGGCCGCGGCGGCGGCGTTCGGCATCGATGCCCATCACCACGACCGCCACACGGACCTCGTGCAGGCGCTTGCGGCCGACATCCACGCCCATGCGCAGCCCGGGCTGCGCGTGCTGGTCAAGGGCTCGCGCGGCAGCGCGATGGACCGGATCGTCGCCGCCGTGGTCGCGGACGACGCCACTTACCCAGGGGACGACATCGATGCTGCTTGAGTTGGCACGTTGGCTGGAACAATTGCAGAGCAGCTTTTCGCTGTTCGGCTACCTCACGTTTCGCGGCATCCTCAGCGCGCTGACCGCGCTCGGGCTGTCGCTGTGGTGGGGGCCGGCGATGATCCGCAGGCTGTCCCAGTACAAGGGCGGCCAGCCGATCCGCCAGGACGGGCCGCAGACGCACTTCTCCAAGGCCGGCACGCCGACCATGGGCGGCGCGTTGATCCTGCTCACGGTGCTGGCCGCGGTGCTGCTGTGGGGCGACCTGCGCAACAAGTACGTGTGGCTGGTGCTGGCGGTGATGGTCGCGTTCGGCGCGATCGGCTGGTACGACGACTGGCTCAAGATCGTCAAGCGCGATCCCAACGGCATGAAGTCGCGCTGGAAGTACCTGCTGCAGTCGGTGTTCGGGCTTGCCGCGGGCATCTACCTGTACATGACCGCCGATCCGGACGTGGTCGCCACCACCACCTTCTACGTGCCGCTGTTCAAGGTGCTGGCGCTGCCGATCGGCGCCGGGATCATCGTGATCGCGTACTTCTGGATCGTCGGCTTCTCCAACGCGGTCAACCTCACCGACGGCCTCGATGGGCTGGCGATCATGCCCACGGTGCTGGTCGCCTGCGCACTGGGCGTGTTCGCCTATGCCTCGGGCAATGCGGTGTTTGCCGAATACCTGCAGATCCCGCGCGTTCCCGGCGCCGGCGAGCTGATCATCATCTGCGCCGCGATCCCCGGCGCGGGCGTGGGCTTCCTGTGGTTCAACACCTACCCGGCGATGGTGTTCATGGGCGACATCGGCGCGCTGGCGCTGGGCGCCGTGCTCGGCACGATCGCGGTCATCGTGCGCCAGGAGCTGGTGCTGGTGATCATGGGCGGCATCTTCGTGATCGAAACCCTGTCGGTGATGATCCAGGTGGCGTCGTTCAAGCTCACCGGCAAGCGCGTGTTCCGGATGGCGCCGATCCACCACCATTACGAGCTCAAGGGCTGGCCCGAGCCGCGCGTGATCGTGCGCTTCTGGATCATCTCGGTGGTGCTGGTGCTGGTCGGCCTGGCCACGTTGAAGGTGCGCTGATGAGCGAAGCCGGCGCCCGCGCTGCAACCCACCAGGCCTCGGGCCAGGCCACGCGCCTGGATGCGATCGGCGGTCGCTTCGACCCGTGGCTGCTGGGGGTGGCGTGCGTGCTGGCAAGCCTGGGCGTGGTGATGGTGGGTTCCAGCTCGATCGCGATCGGCGTGGACCTGGGGGTCGGCCCGTTCCACTTCCTGATCCGCCACGCGGTGTTCCTGGGACTGGGCATCGGCCTTGCGCTGTGGCTGATGCGCACCGAGCTGAAGACCATCGAGCAGCACAACAAGACCCTGCTGCTGCTGTGCTTCGTGCTGCTGCTGCTGGTGTTCATTCCCGGCGTCGGCAAGAGCGTCAACGGCGCCAGGCGCTGGATCAACCTGGGCGTGTCGAACTTCCAGGCGGTCGAGGCGGTCAAGCTGATGTACATCGTATGGCTGGCCAGCTACCTCAAGCGCTTCAGCGAGGAAGTCACCGCCACCTGGTCGGCCATGCTGAAGCCGTTCGCCGTTGCCGTGGGCTTGGTGGTGCTGCTGGTACTGCAGCCGGACTTCGGTTCGCTGTCGCTGATCCTGGCGATCACCGCCGGCATGCTCGTGCTCGGCGGGGTCAACATGCCGCGGATGTTCGGGCCGGTGCTGGTAGGCCTGCCGCTGCTGGCGATCGTCGCGATCGCCGAGCCGTATCGCGTGCGCCGGCTGACCTCGTTCCTGGATCCATGGGCCGATCCGTTCAATTCGGGCTACCAGTTGACCCAGGCGCTGATGGCGGTCGGACGCGGCGAGTGGTTCGGCGTCGGCCTGGGCGCCTCGGTGCAGAAGCTGTCGTACCTGCCCGAGGCCCACACCGATTTCATCCTCGCGGTGATCGGCGAGGAACTGGGCTTCGTCGGCGTATGCACGGTGATCGCGCTGTACGCCGCACTGGTCGGACGCGCGCTGTGGGTCGGCCTGCAGTGCGTCGACATGCGCCGGCATTTCTCCGGCTATTGCGCCTTCGGCATCGCGCTGTGGATCGGGCTGCAGAGCTTCGTCTCGATCGGGGTCAACCTGGGCCTGCTGCCGACCAAGGGCCTGACCCTGCCGTTGATCTCGTCGGGCGGTTCCAGCGTACTGATGACCTGCGCCGCGCTCGGGGTATTGCTGCGCGTGTCCTATGAGCTCGACCGCGCCCAGCGCCAGGTCGCGCGGCTGCGCGGCGAGGCGGTGGCGCCGTCGTCGGGCATCCCACCGACCAGCCAGCCATTGCCCGGGTTCGCCTCCGGTAGCGTCGCCGGCAAGAGCGGCGATGCCGCGCGCGGCACCAGCCGGCTGCGCCAGCGGGTCGAGCCGGTGCTCGGGAGGAGCGCATGACTGCGCCGTCCGTCAACGCTGCGGCCGCGCTGGGCATCCGCCCGGTGATGGTGCTTGCCGGCGGCACCGGTGGTCACATCTTCCCCGGCCTGGCGGTCGCCGACGCGCTGCGCGCGCGCGACGTGCCGGTGGTCTGGCTTGGCGCCCAGGGCGGCATGGAGACGCGCCTGGTGCCGCAGCATGGGATCGACATCGACACGATCGCGGTGCGCGGCGTGCGCGGCAAGGGCTTGGCGACGCTGCTTGCGGCGCCGCTCAAGGTCCTGCGCGCGGTGATCGCCGCGCGCGCGGTGATGCGCGTGCGCAAGCCGAGCGCGGTGATCAGCTTCGGCGGGTTCGCCGCCGGTCCGGGTGGCCTGGCCGCACGGCTTGCCGGCATTCCGCTGGTGGTGCACGAGCAGAACCGGGCGCCGGGCATGACCAACCGGGTGCTGGCGCGACTGGCCGATCGCGTGCTGACCGGCTTTCCCGATACCTTCCGCGATCGCCGCGAACAACTGGTCGGCAATCCGGTGCGCGCCGAGATCGCCGTGCTGCCGGCGCCGGCCGCGCGTTTCGCCGGGCGAAGCGGTGACCTGCGGATCCTCGTGCTCGGCGGCAGCCAGGGCGCCCGTGCGCTCAACGAGGCGGTCCCGGCTGCGCTGGCAATCCTGCGCGCCGGGGGCATCGGCTGCGAGGTGCGCCACCAGTGCGGTGCGCAGCAGGTCGACGCTGCCACCCAGGCCTATGCGCACGCCGAGGTGGAGGCGAGCATCGAGCCCTTCATCGCCGACATGGCCGCGGCCTACGCCTGGGCCGACCTCGTGCTGTGCCGCGCGGGTGCGCTGACGCTTGCCGAACTGTGCGCGGCGGGTGTCGGCAGCGTACTGGTGCCGTTCCCGCAGGCGGTCGACGACCACCAGACGCGCAACGCGCAGTACCTCGTCGATCACGGTGCCGCGGTGTTGCTGCCGCAGCACGGCGATCCGCTGGCCGGGCGCATCGCCGATGCCATCACCAAATTCCAGGGCCGCGCGGCGCTGCTGCAGCTGGCCGAGTCCGCGCGCGCGCTGGCACGGCCCGACGCAGCCGATCGCGTGGCCGACATCGTCATCGAAATTTCAAGGGAGCAGGCTGCATGAGCAGCACCATGCGCAGCCGTCGTCTGCAGCACACCGGCGAGCCCGGTCACGCCGAGGCCGGCAAGTCGACGATCGCCAAGCATTTCCCGCGGGTGCATTTCATCGGCGTCGGCGGCACCGGCATGAGCGGCATCGCCGAGGTGATGTGCACGCTCGGCTACGAGGTTTCCGGCTCGGACATGGCCGACAGCGCGGTCACGCGCCGCCTCGCCCGCCTCGGTGTCGTGGTGCATCGTGGCCACAGCGCCGCGAACGTGCTCGGTGTCGACTGCGTGGTCATTTCCAGCGCGATCAAACCCGACAACCCCGAACTCATGGAGGCGCGCGCGCAGCGGATACCGGTGGTGCCGCGTGCGGAGATGCTGGCCGAGCTGATGCGCTTCAAGCGCGGGATCGCGGTCGCCGGGACCCATGGCAAGACCACCACGACCTCGCTGACCGCCAGCGTGCTCGCCGAGGGCGGCATCGACCCCACGTTCGTGATCGGCGGGCAATTGCTCGCCGCCGGGGCCAATGCCCGGCTCGGCAGCGGCCAGTGGCTGGTGGCCGAGGCCGACGAGAGCGACGGCAGCTTCCTGCGGTTGAACCCGCAGATGGCGGTCATCACCAACATCGATGCCGATCACCTGGAGAACTACGGCGGCGACTTCGCCAACGTCCAGGCGGCGTTCGAGGAGTTCCTGCACCGCCTGCCGTTCTACGGCCTGGCGATCCTGTGCATCGACGACCCCGAAGTCGCCGCGCTGGCCGACAAGACCCTGCGTCACGTCATGAGCTACGGCTTTGCCGCGGACGCGGACGTGCGCGCCGAGGACGTCAGCCAGACCGGTGCACGGATGCGCTTCACCCTGTGCCTGCCCGACGAGACCCGCACCCCGGTGACGCTGGCGCTGCCGGGCCGCCACAACGTGCAGAACGCGCTCGCCGCGGCTGCAGTGGGCTGGCAACTGGGGATCGAGCCGGCCGCGATCGCGCGCGCCCTGGAAGGCTTCGCTGGCATCGGTCGCCGCTTCAACCTGTTGGCGCAGACGCCGTTGCCGGGCGGCGGGCTGGTCACCGTGGTCGACGACTACGGCCACCACCCCAACGAATTGGCGGCCGTGTTCGAGGCCGCGCGCGGCGGCTGGCCGGACAAGCGGCTGGTCGCCGCGTTCCAGCCGCACCGCTACAGCCGCACCCGCGACCTGTTCGACGAGTTCGCGGCGGTGCTGTCGACGGTCGACGTGCTGGTACTGACCGAGGTCTATGCCGCCGGCGAGGCGCCGATCACCGGCGCCGATGCGAAATCCCTGGCGCGCGCGATCCGCGCACGCGGCCGCATCGATCCGGTCGTGGTCGGCGGCGCCGCGGACCTGGCCGAGGTGCTGGCCGACGTCCTGGCCGACGGCGACCTGCTGTTGATGATGGGCGCAGGCGATATCGGCCACGCCGCGCAGCACATCGCCACCTATGGCTTCGTCCGCGAAGACAAGGGAGAGGCCGAATGAGCGCAGCGCCACAGATGGCTACGTTCGCGCCGCTGCGGATCACCGATCCGGCCGCGTTCGGTTCGGTCGCGGTGCTGATGGGCGGCACCAGTTCCGAGCGCGAAGTGTCGCTGGATTCCGGGCGCAACGTGCTGGCGGCACTCGTCGCGCGTGGCGTGGACGCCTTCGCGGTCGACGGGATTCCGGCGCTGGTGGAGGCCGTGATCGCCGCGCGCAGCGCCGGCGCACCGCGAGTGGATCGGGTGTTCAACATCCTCCACGGAACCGCCGGCGGCGGCGAAGATGGCGTGCTGCAGGGACTGCTTGAAGCGCTCGGCGTGCCGTACACCGGCTCGGGCGTGCTTGGCTCGGCGCTGAGCATGGACAAGATCCGCAGCAAGCAGGTGTGGCTGAGCATGGACCTGCCGACGCCGCGCTACGTGCGCATCGCCAAGGGCGATGACGTGCACGCAGCCGCGCGTCGACTCGGCCTGCCGGTGATCGTCAAGCCCTCCAACGAAGGTTCCAGCGTCGGCGTGTCGCGGGTGTTCAACGATGCGGACCTGGAGGCGGCGGTGGAACTGGCGGCGCGCTACCCGGGCGAGATGCTGATGGAGCAGCTGATCGAGGCCGGCGACGGCGTCGGCGGCGAGTTCACGATCGGCGTGCTCGAGGGCCGCGGCCTTGCCAGCATCCAGATCGTCCCTGCGGGCGAGTACTACGACTACCACGCCAAGTACCTCGCCGAGGATACCCGCTACCTCTGTCCGGGGCTGGACGAGGCTGGCGAAGCGCAGGCGCGCGATCTGGCCGAACGCGCGTTCGCCGCGCTCGACCTCAAGGGGTGGGCGCGCGTGGACTTCATGCGCGACCGCCATGGCCGCAACTGGCTGCTGGAGGCCAATACCGCGCCGGGCATGACCTCGCACTCGCTGATGCCCAAGTCGGCTGCCGCGTTCGGGATCGGCTTCGAGGAGCTGTGCTGGCGGATCCTGGAAACCAGCGTGCCGCACGCGACCGACGCGGGTGCCGCCGCGTGAACGCGATGTTGCGCCTGTTCGTGTGGCTGCTGGCGGTGGCGCTGGTCGCGCTGCCGTTGGTAGCCGTGCTCAACGGCTGGATCGGGCGCGAGCAGTGGCCGCTGAGCAAGCTGCGGGTGACCGGACAGTTCGAGCGCGTCGACGAACGTGCCGTGCAGCGCGTGCTGGTGCCGCACGCCCGGCGTGGGTTCTTTGCCATTCGCCTCGACGATGCCCAGGTTGCGGTGGCGCGGCTGCCGTGGATCGAGCACGCCGAGGTGCGCAAGCGCTGGCCGGACGTGCTGGAGGTGCGCGTGCTCGAGCACCGGCCGTTCGCCCGCTGGGGCGAGGGGCGGCTGCTGTCGGACCACGGCCGGCTGTTCCCGGCGAGCAACGTCGATGTGCCCGCGGGCCTGCCGCAGCTCGACGGCCCGGACGGCAGCGTGAGCGAGGTGGTCGCGCTCTACAACGAATCCAGCGCGCTGTTCTCCACGCTCGGGATCCAGGTGCTGGCGCTGGAGCTGGATGCGCGCGGCAGCTGGGAACTGCAGCTGCACCAGGCGCGCTCCGGCGCCCGTACCGAAATCCTGGTCGGGCGCAACGAGGCGCGCGCGCGCCTGTCGCGGCTGGTGCGGCTGATGCCGCAACTGCTGTCGCAGGACGCGCAGACGCTTGCGCGCGCCGACCTTCGCTACACCAACGGCTTTGCGCTGACCTGGGCACCGGCCCCGAAACCGCAACCCGAATCCACTCAGGCGACAAACACATGAACCGCAAAGGCGACAAGTCGCTCATCGTCGGCCTCGACATCGGCACCTCCAAGGTGGTGGCGCTGGTCGGCGAATATTCCGCGGGCAACCCGATCGAGGTGATCGGCATCGGCTCGCACGAATCGCGCGGGCTGCGCCGCGGGGTCGTGGTCGACATCGAGTCCACGGTGCAGTCGATCCAGCGCGCGATCGAGGAAGCCGAGCTGATGGCCGGCTGCGAGATCCGCTCCGTGTACGCATCGATTTCCGGCAGCCACGTGCAGTGCCGCAATTCCCAGGGCATCGCCCCGATCCGCGACGGCGAGGTCAGCTTCGCCGACCTGGACCGCGTGCTGGAGGCGGCCAAGGCGGTGGCGATCCCGGCCGACCAGAAGATCCTGCACGCGATCCCGCGCGACTACGTGCTCGACGACTCGCAGGAAGGCATCCGCAACCCGGTCGGCATGAGCGGGGTGCGCCTGGAGGTGCACGCGCACCTGGTGGTGTGCGCGCAGTCGGCGGCGGCCAACGTCACCAAGTGCGTGCAGCGCTGCGGGCTGCAGGTCGACGACCTGATCCTGGGCGTGCTTGCCTCAAGCCATGCGGTACTGACCAGCGACGAGCGCGAGCTGGGCGTGGTGCTGGTCGACATCGGCGCCGGCACCACCGACATCGCGGTGTTCGTGCACGGCGCGATCGCGCACAGCGCCAGCCTGGGCATCGCCGGCGACAAGGTCACCGAGGACATCGCCCACATGCTGCGCACCCCGACCCCGGAGGCCGAGCAGATCAAGGTCCGCTACGCCTGCGCGCTGGCGCAGATGGCCACTGCCGAGGAATCGATCCAGGTGCCGAGCGTCGGCGACCGGCCGCCGCGGCGGATGCCGCGCGCGTCGCTCGCCCAGGCGGTGCAGGCGCGCTACGAGGAAATCTTCGAGATGGTCCAGGCCGAGCTGCGCCGCAGCGGTTTCGAGCAGCACGTGCGCGCCGGCATGGTCCTGACCGGCGGCGCGGCCAAGATGGAAGGCGTGGTCGAGCTGGCCGAGGAAATGCTGCAGATGCCGGTGCGTGTCGGCATTCCGCAGCACGTGACCGGCCTGGGCGAAGTGGTCGGCAATCCGGTCCACGCCACCGGCGTCGGCCTGTTGCTGATGGGCAGCCAGATCGAGCAGCCGCGACGCGGGTCGGTGATCCCGACCGGTCGCGCCGGCAGCGCCTTCAACAAGCTCAAGAACTGGTTTCGCGGGGAGTTCTGAGCGATGGCCATGCAGCGAACGAATTCATTGGAATCGAGCCGGACGCAGGCGCCGATTCCCGGCCCGGGGGCAGGCCCCGGGTCACGCGGGCAGGCGAGGCGACGACGAGGATCCACCGGCACCAGCGCAACGGTCCACCCAGACCAGACAGATAGCAGCACCGGCAAGCGCACACATTCCATAACTAGCACCACATAACGAGGACGAGCACATGGCCCACTTTGAACTGGTAGAAAACATGGCCCCGAACGCGATCATCAAGGTGATCGGCGTGGGCGGTGGCGGCGGCAACGCGGTCGCGCACATGGTCAGCGGCAACGTCGACGGGGTGGAATTCATCACCGCCAACACCGACTCGCAGGCGATCAAGAACTGCGGCGCCAAGCTGCAGCTGCAGCTCGGCAGCAACGTGACCAAGGGCCTGGGCGCAGGCGCCAACCCCGAGGTCGGCCGCCAGGCGGCGCTGGAGGATCGCGAGCGGATCATGGACGCGCTGCAGGGCGCCGACATGGTGTTCATCACCGCCGGCATGGGTGGCGGCACCGGCACCGGCGCAGCACCGGTCGTGGCCCAGTTGGCCAAGGAGATGGGCATCCTGACCGTCGCCGTGGTCACCAAGCCGTTCCCGTTCGAGGGGCGCCGGCGCATGCAGGTCGCGCTCAAGGGCATCGAGGAGCTCAGCCACCACTGCGATTCGCTGATCACGATTCCCAACGAAAAGCTGATCACCGTGCTCGGCCGCAACGCGACCATGATCCAGGCGTTCCGCGCCGCCAACGACGTGCTGCTCGGCGCCGTGCAGGGCATCGCCGACCTGATCGTGCGCCCGGGCCTGATCAACGTCGACTTCGCCGACGTGCGCACCGTGATGAGCGAGATGGGCCTGGCGATGATGGGTACCGGCGCGGCACGCGGCGACGACCGCGCGCAGGCCGCGGCGGAGGCGGCGGTGCAGAACCCGCTGCTCGACGACGTCAACCTGCAGGGTGCCAATGGCATCCTGGTCAACATCACCGCCGGTCCGGACTTCACGATGGCCGAGTTCGACGAGGTCGGGCGCACGATCGAGGCGTTCGCGTCCGAGGACGCCACCGTGGTCATCGGTACCGTGCTGGATCCCGACATGCAGGATGAAGTCCGGGTCACCGTGGTCGCCACCGGGCTCAACCGGGTGGCCGCCAAGCAGTCGGTGCGCGACCGTGATGCCAATCGCGCGCCGATCCAGCTGGTCCGCAACGGAACCACCGGCCAGCCGGAATTCTCGGCGATGGACGAGGTGATGCCCGCGGCGATGCCGAGCTTTGGCGGCAGCCTGCGCGGCAGTGCCCGCGTCAGCGACCCGGCGCCTGCGCCGGCCGCGGATTTCGGTTCCAGCGACAGCTACCTGGACATCCCGGCGTTCCTGCGCCGCCAGGCCGACTGACCGCCGTTGCCGAGGCGGTTCTACCTCGGCGTCGGCTGCTGATACCCGTTCGGCCGGACTCGTCCCCGGCCGCACGGTGAGATTTTCGCCGCCGGCATGCCAGCGGTGTTCCGGCCGGTCGGCCATCCGCGAGGAGCGGCCGACCGGCTGTTTTGCTCGAACGTGCGACGCTGCGTTCCGGCTTTTCCGTTCAGGTTCAGGCGCTTGGGTGTTAATATTCCGCAGCTTCCGCACTGCTGCTACACGCACCCGGGTCCACTGTGACGCTGTTTTCCCCTACCAAGGCCCTGCCACCGATGCTGCGCCAGCGCACCCTCCAGAACGTGATCCGCGCCACCGGCGTCGGGCTGCACAGTGGCGAGAAGGTCTTTCTCGCGCTGCGTCCGGCCGCGGTCGATGTCGGCATCGTGTTCCGCCGCGTCGATCTCGATCCGGTGGCCGAGATCCCCGCGCGCGCGGAACTGGTCACCGAGACCATGCTGTGCACCGGGCTGACCAACGCCGGCGGCAAGGTCCTGACCGTGGAGCACCTGTTATCGGCGCTCGCCGGCCTCGGCGTGGACAACTGCTATGTCGACCTGTCGGCGTCCGAGGTGCCGATCATGGATGGCTCGGCGGGACCTTTCGTGTTCCTGCTGCAGTCGGCTGGCATCGTCGAGCAGGAGGCGCCGAAGCGCTTCATCCGGATCATGCGCCCGGTCGAGGTGCGCGAGGGCGACAAGTTCGCCCGGTTCGCGCCGCACACCGGCTTCCGGATCGGATTCACGATCGAATTTGACCACCCGATGATCCCGGCCCGGCAGTCGCGCGCGGAGATCGATTTCTCCACCGCCAATTACGTCCAGGAAGTAAGCCGTGCACGCACGTTCGGCTTCATGCGCGACCTGGAGTTCATGCGCGAGCGCAACCTGGCGCTGGGCGGTTCGATGGACAACGCCATTGTCCTGGACGAATACCGGGTGCTCAACGACGACGGCCTGCGCTACGCCGACGAGTTCGTGCGCCACAAGATCCTCGATGCCGTCGGTGACCTGTATCTGGCAGGCCGCCCGATCATCGGCGCCTATGAGGGCTTCAAGTCGGGCCACGCGCTCAACAACAAGCTGGTCCGGGCCCTGCTGGCGGAGCAATCGGCGTGGGAAGAGGTGACCTTCAACGGTGCCGAACCGGTGCCGGTTGCCTATGGCGCAGTCGCGCCCGCCTAGCTTTTACGCGAACCCACCGCGGTTGCCATAGCGCGCGCGGAGCGTGGCAGGCGTCACAGACGTGAACGCTGCCGGCCAAACCAACAAAACCTTAACGAAATTTGTCCGGGTCGTTAACAAACCGGACGATCTGGCCCCGTAGCATCCGCTCCAGCCTGATTGATCACTCCGCCTTCACATGCAACGAGCGTGCCAGCGGAAAGGATCGTCAGGTGGCGTCATCCGGGCCGGAGGGGTCGGGCTTCAATGACGCCAAGGCGGCTTGCAGGGCTTGCTGTGCAGCCGCCGACATTGGCACGGTTTTCCGGACGCGCTGCAGGGGCGGCACAACCGGAGGGAGGCTCGTCTTGATGACGAACTCGACCGCTGCCAGCCCGATGGACCGGGCTGCACCTAGCAGTTCCGGAGCCAGCAACCGCAGTTTGGCCCGCCACACCGGAGCATCGACCAAGTACACCAGCCTTCCGTTTTCATAGTTTGCCAGCCGCGCGTGAGCGCCCAGTGCAGACGGCAGATACGGACGCAACCGCAGGTCCAGCTCGTCCAGCCACAAGGCACGACGGATCGGATCGCCAGCAGGATCCGCGAGCAGCGCATCGAGCGCAGCGCGCGGCGACGAGGGGCGACGCGGGGGAAGTTTGGAACTGAAATCAGACATCGAGATCCTATGACCTACTCAATCCCACACAACTCGCGGACTAAGCTGGCCATGGTAATGCAGCGGCTGGGCAACCTGGCGTTCAACCGCCCCGGACTGGCCGCGTCGCTGCTGCTGGGCGGCGGATTGGCCCTGGGCTCGGGCGTCGGCGTGGTCGCCAATGCGGCGCTGCAGGCCAAGGTCGAGCGCCAGCAGGCACAGATCGAGGCGACCCGGAAGGACGCCCAGCGCGAGATAAACGCCCTGGCGGCGCGCCTGGGCGAACTGCAGGCGCAGGCGAACCGGCTCAACGCGCTCGGCGAGCGCCTGACCCGGGTGGGCCAGTTGCAGGATGGCGAGTTCGACTTCGAGAGCCCCGCGGCCGTGGGTGGCGCCGAGGCGGTCCACGACATGCCCAAGGCCGAGCTCAGCGAGGGCCTGGATGAGCTGGACTCCCAGTTCAAGGCCTCCGGCGAGCAGTTGTCGGTGATCGAGTCGCTGCTGTTCAACCGCCAGCTCGACATGAACGCCGTGCCCTCGCGCGAACCGATCAACAACAGCTACATCACCTCCGCGTTCGGTGGCCGCGCCGACCCGATCGTCGGTGGCAGGCAGTTCCACAAGGGCATCGATTTCAATGCCAGGTCGGGCGACCCGGTGCTCGCGGTGGCCGACGGCGTCGTCAGTTTTTCCGCGGCGCGTTCGGGCTACGGCAATACCGTCGAGGTCGACCACGGCAACGGCTACGTGACCCGTTACGCCCACAACTCGCGCCTGACCCGCAAGGTTGGCGCGCTGGTCCGGGCCGGCGAGGAAATCGCCAAGGCCGGCTCCACCGGGCGGTCCACCGGCGCCCACGTCCACTTCGAGGTCTGGCAGGACGGGCGCGTGGTCAACCCGCGCAAGTTCCTCAGCCAGTCTTCCCCGT
>DATHRJ010000216.1:0-8777 GCA_035465455.1 Lysobacter sp. | reverse complement strand
TGTCGCGCTCGCCGTTGAGCAGTTGCGACAGTGGCCACTCGTCGGTTTCCGGCAGCTCCAGCCTGAGCGTGGGCGCCGCGGTGCCGCCACCGAACAACGACACCTGGCCGGCCTCGCGCTCGCGCGTGAGCTGGTCGGTGGCCTTGAGCACCTCCGGCAGCTGCAGCATGAGGCTGGCACGGTTGCGGCCGAGCCGGTCGAGCGCGCCGGCCTGGGTCAATGCCTCCAGCGCGCGCTTGTTGAGCTTGCCGCTGTCGACGCGCTTGCAGAAGTCCTGCAGGTCGTCGAACGGGCCCGCGAGGCGCGCCTCGACGATCGCCTCGCAGGCGCCGCGGCCGACGCCCTTCACCGCACCCAGGCCATAGCGGATGGTGTTGGGTTCGGTCGCCTCGAACATGTAGGTCGAGGCTGCCACGTCGGGCGGCAACACGGTCAGCCCCATCACCCGGCATTCGTCGAGGAAGCCTACGACCTTGTCGGTGTTGTCCATGTCCGAGGACAGCACCGCGGCCATGAACTCGGCCGGGTAGTGCACCTTGAGCCACGCGGTCTGGTAGGCGACCAGGGCGTAGGCGGCCGAGTGCGACTTGTTGAAGCCGTACTCGGCGAACTTCTCCATCAGGTCGAAGATCGGGCTGGCGACCTTGGACCCGATCCCGCGCGCAGCGCAGCCGTCCTCGAACTTGGCGCGCTCCTTGGCCATCTCGGTGGCGTTTTTCTTGCCCATCGCGCGGCGCAACAGGTCGGCGCCGCCGAGCGAATAGCCCGCCAGCACCTGGGCGATCTGCATCACCTGTTCCTGGTACACGATCACGCCATAGGTCGGCTTCAGCACCGGCTCCAGCGCCGCGTGCGGATAGCTCACGGCGGCATTGCCATGCTTGCGGTCGACCCAATCCTTGTCCATGCCCGAACCCAGCGGGCCGGGCCGGAACAATGCCGCCAGCGCGATGATGTCCTCGAACGTGTCGGGCCTGGCGCGCTTGAGCAGTTCGCGCATGCCGCGCGACTCGAACTGGAACACCGCCACGCCTTCGCCGCGCGCGAACAGCTCATACGTCGCGGTGTCGTCCAGGGGCAATGCGGTGATGTCGAGCGGTGCCTCGCCGGTCAGCTCGCGCCGCACGTTGATCGCCTTCACCGCCCAGTCGATGATCGTCAGCGTGCGCAGGCCGAGGAAGTCGAACTTGACCAGGCCGACCGCCTCGACGTCGTCCTTGTCGAACTGGGTGACCGGGCTCTTGCCGCGGCCGCCGCTGTCGTGTTCGGCGAACAGCGGGCAGAAGTCGCTGAGCGGGCTCGGCGCGATCACCACGCCGCCGGCGTGCTTGCCGGCGTTGCGGGTCAGGTCCTCGAGGTTGCGCGCGAGGTCGAGCAGGTCGCGGACGTCGTCTTCGCTGCGGTAGCGGTCGATCAGCTCGCTCGAGGCCAGCGTCGGGTTTTTCTTCGCGGCCTCGGACTCGCCGAGCGCGTCCTCCAGCGACACCCCCAGCGTGAGCGGGATGAGCTTGGCGATGCCGTCGACGAAGCCGTAGGGATGGCCGAGCACGCGCCCGCAATCGCGCACCACCGCCTTCGCAGCCATGGTGCCGTAGGTGATGATCTGGCTGACCCGGTCACGGCCGTACTTCGCCGCGACGTAGTCGATGACTTCGTCGCGGCGGTCCATGCAGAAGTCGATGTCGAAGTCGGGCATCGACACGCGTTCGGGATTGAGGAAGCGCTCGAACAGCAGGTCGTACGGCAACGGGTCCAGATCCGTAATGCCGAGCACCCAGGCGACCAGCGAACCGGCACCCGAGCCGCGTCCCGGGCCGACCGGAATGCCGTGGTCCTTGGCCCAGTTGATGAAGTCGGCGACGATCAGGAAGTAGCCCGGGAATCCCATCGCGAGGATCACGCCGAGTTCGATCTGCAGCCGTTCGTCGTAGTCGGCGCGGGTCCTGCCGGGCGCCAACGGCGCTTTTTCCAGTCGCCTGTCCAGGCCTTCGCAGGCCTGTTCGCGCAGCCAGGATTCGATCGTGTGCCCGCTTGGCACCGGGAAATCCGGCAGCGCGTATTCGCCCAGCTTGAGCTCGACGTTGCAGCGCGTCGCCAGTGCCAGCGCGTTTTCGATCGCATCGGGGATGTCGGCGAACAGTTCCGCCATTTCCTCGGACGACTTCAGGTACTGCTGCGCGCTGTACTCGCGCGGACGCTTGGGATCGTCGAGCACACGCCCGGAGGAAATGCATACGCGCGCCTCGTGCGCCTCGAAGCCGTCGGCGTCGAGGAAGCGGACGTCGTTGCTGGCGACCACCGCGATGCCGCGCGCTGCCGAGGCGTGCAGCGCGAACGCGTTGAACGCCTCCTCGCCGTCGCGGCCGCTGCGGGTGAGTTCCAGGTGCAGGCGGTCGCCGAACGTGCCCTGCCAGTCGGCGAGCCAGGCCTGGGCCAGCTCATCGCGCTGGCTGCCGGCCAGGCGCCCGGCATGGCTGTGGCGCCCGACCAGCGCGAACAGCCCGGCGTTGTCCTCGCGCAGCCACTCCGGGCGCAGCGCGACGGAGTCGGTGCGGTGGCCTTCCATCCACATGCGGCTCAGCAGCCGCGACAGGGTCAGGTAGCCCTCGCGGTTGCGGCACAGCAGGGTCATGCGCGTGCTGGCTTCGTTGCCATCGGCCAGGCCGATGTCGGCGCCGAGGATCGGCTTGATCCCGGCCGCTTCGGCCGCCTTGTAGAACTTCACCGCCGCGAACAGGTTGTTGACGTCGGTCAGGGCGACGGCGGGTTGCCCCAGCGCCACGCAGCGCTGCACGAGCTCGGCGATGCGGACCGTCGAGTCGGCGAGCGAGTACTCGCTGTGCAGGTGCAGGTGGACGAAGCGTGCGGACATGGGCAACCGGCGTGGCAACCGGCAGGGTAGCAGCCCGGGCCGCGTCGGCAAGGCCTTGACAGGCGCGGCAAGCCGCCGCCGCGGCGGGGCCCGGTGGGCCCCGCCGGGTCTCGATCAGCGGATCTGGAACCGTGGCGGGGCATCACCGGCCAGGTAACTGCTGCCGTCGACGCGGTGAACATGATCGACCAGCGCAGCTTCGGCACGCGCAGCGGCCTGCCCAGCCTGGCGGTCGAAGCCGAAATACCGTCGCTGCTCGCCACGCAATGCCGCCTCAATGCGCCGCAGCCGACAGAAATCGAGGTAGTCGCGCACTTCCTGGGCAATCTTTGGCCATGACGCCTCCACCAGGATCGCGTCATCAAGGCGGCCCACCACCGGTACCGAATTCGGGATCAGGCGACGATCGTCATGCAGGTAGGCGACCACCAGTGCGGCCGCCTCGGAGGCATTTCCAGAAGTCCATTCAGGATCGCTGAGCATGCGGTCGATGGCGGCGGCCCGGCGCATGCGCTGCAGGATGCCTTTCGGCCATTTCGACGGCCTTGAACGGGCCACAAGCTCGCGTGCCGCACTGGCGACCTGGTCGGGATCCAGCGGCGGGTGGCTCAGGTCGAGGCGTTCGAGCAGTTCGTTGAAATGCCGCAATGCCTCCGGGTCGATCTTGTGGTCGCCAATCCGTCGGCGACGGTTGGGACCATCCCGGCGCCCGTGCAATGCCTGCGGTAGTGGAGCCAAGGGCTTGGTGAGGTTCATAGCTGTTCTCCAATCGCGCTTCTGGATGATGGTTGCGCCGGTGCTTTGCCGGGCGGGGACTTGGCCAGGTGCGCGAAAACAGGGGCGGGGGCACGCGCTTGGATACTGAAGGCGCACACGCCGCGGAACAGGACAGCAACCTCCGGTCGCTGCGTTCAAATCACCCGGGACAGGGCCGTCGACCGGTCCGTGGCGTGTGTGATATTGAGGCGGGTGTGCGCACTTGGTGACTGGAGGCGCACAAGCCGCGGAGCAGGACAGCAACCTCCGGTCGCTGCGTTCAAATCACCCGGAACAGGGCCGGTGACCGGTCCGATGGCGGGTAATGACCGCCGCGGACTTCCAGCCGGTGCCGCCAGAGCGCGATTTCGGCAAAGCGGTCGCGAACCCACGCGCCGCGCTGCTCGTCCCCGCTTCCGGTTGGATGGCGGTCGTCGCGATAGCGGCAGAAGTCGCGATACTCCTCGGCTTCGGTGGCTACCGCAGGCCAGGCCAGTTCAAGCAACAACACGTCGTCGAGCAGCCCGATCATCGGCTCCCGATCGGCGATCATGTCGTCCTGGCGGTCGACATATTCGAGTACCTTCGCCAAGCGCTGCCGGATTGCATCGCCGGTATTCCAGTCGGGATCGTCCAGCATCGCGCGCAGTTGCTCGAGGCGGCACAGCCGGCGCTCGAGCAGGTCATGCGCTGTGTCGACGGGCAGCCCCAGCAGCCACTGCATGAGGTGCTGCAATCTGCGTGCATCCACCCGCACCGCATCCGGGTTGATCTCGTGCAGCAGCGCGTCGAATTGCGCGATGGCGTCTCCGCGCACCACAAATCCGGTGGTGGCTTCAACATCATCGGACAGGTCGCCCTGCGACAGGTAGGGCAGCGCGTCGGTCATCGGAGTGGGCGGTGGAAGTTTCATGGCGCACCTGCGGGTTTGAGCACGCGCACCGGCCGGAAGGATCGCGCGGGCTCGTCTTTTTCGATGCAATCGAATTGTGCTCGGTTGCATCGCACATTGTCATGTACCGTAGGTTGGGTTGCGGTTCCGCTTGTCGGAAGACGTCGATCCGCAAGACCGGTTGACGAAGCCGCGGCAGGAGCGGCTTCGTCTTAGGCTTTCTCAATGGATCTGAAACAGGTTCGCTGCTGCCGCAGGCAGGTAGCTGTGGGTGCGGATGCGGCGTAGTTGCGCCTCCAGGGTTGCCTCGGCCGCGCGCGCGGCTTCCCAGTCCGAGCGGGTGAAACGGAAGGAGGTGGCCCCGAGCCCCCGCAGCGAGGCTTCGACGAGGTGCAGCCGGCAGTAGTCAAGATAGCTGGCAACTTCGGCGGCCAGGCGCGGCCACGCCGTCTCGATAACGATCGCGTCGTCCAGGCGCCCGACCCGGCGCAGCCGGTCCGGGATCAGGTCATCGTCCCTGCGGACATATTCGACGACCGTGGTGGCGACATCGATGGCGTCGTTCACCGGGGTCCAGTCGCGGCTCCCGATCATCCTGGTCAGTGGATCCACGCGGCGCATCCGCTCATCGATGCACGGCGGCGCAACGTCGGGCATGTTGGAATCAGACAATTCCCGCGCGGCGGTGGCGAGTTGGTCGCGGTCCAGCGGCGAGTCCTTCCGGCCCAGGCGGGCCAGCAGATCGTTGAATCGGTCGAGTTCGCCCTGGCCCAGGCAGAAGTCCTGGACGTGTTCGCGGCGGCGGACCAGAAGGCCATTGCGATGGTCAAGGATGGTCGGCAGGTCAGCAGCGGTGGCGGTCATGGCGTTCATGGTGGTTCTCCAGGGAAGGTGGCACCGGGCGTTCGGTGCAGCGCCAGATTCCTCTCGCAGCGCATTGGAGTCATGATGTCGGGGTGATCGTTTCGTCACCTTTGGCGCAGGTGGGTAATGCATCCATGAGGTTTTTGCGATGAATTCCGGCGGCACCTCCAGTGATGGCGGTTCAGGGTCCGAACGCTTCCACTTTGACGGGATCGTCGTGGACGCCGTCGCGCACACGTTGAGCAAGGACGGGCAACGGCTGCAGGTCGAGCCCAAGGCGTTCGCTGTGCTGCTGATACTGCTGCGCCATGCGGGTGAACTGGTCAACCGCGACGACCTGCTGGACGCCGTATGGGGCCATCGACACGTAACCCCCGGGGTCCTGACCCGGGTGATCGCGCAACTGCGCCACGTGCTGGACGATGACGCGCATGAACCGCGCTACATAGAGACCATGCACGCTCTGGGCTACTGCTTCGTGGGCATCCTGGAGCTCGACCCTGAACACGCCTCGGCGCCGGTCGCGCCCTCGGCGGTGGCATCGCCATCCACAGAGCCGGGTGCCGGCGCGGACGACGGCGCCCTGGACAGTCCGCTGGAGGCCCTTGGGAGTGGTGCGGCGCAACAAGTCCAGGCCGCGCCGGAGCCCCGACTGGCCATACCCCGGCAAGTGGCTTCGGGGCCGTCGCGAGCGTCGCGGCTTTGGCTCGCCGCCGTGGCCGTTCTGCTGGTCGCGGCACTCGCGGTCGCGTGGCTGGACCGGTCCTTCGCGCCGCAGCGGCCCGCGGACGCGTCGGTGGCCGTGTTGCCGTTCGTCAACCTCAGCAGCGCCCGGGACGACAGCTACTTCGCAGAAGGCCTGGCCGTGGAGATGCACGATGCGCTGGCCGGAGTGCGCGGGCTCAAGGTCGCCGCGCAGCCGGTCGGGAGTGTTGCCGTCGCCGGATCGGACATCAAGCAGCTGGGGCGACTGCTCGGAGTCGCCACCGTGCTCCAGGCCAGCGTCCGCCGCGACGGGCAGCGGGTGCGCGTGAATGCGCGGTTGTCCGATACCCGAACCGGTTTCACGTTGTGGTCGAGGACATACGACAGGGAAACGTCCGACGTGTTCGCGCTGCAGAGCGAGATTGCCAACCAGGTGGTGCAGTCGTTGCTGGGAGTGCTGCCGGCGGAGCAGCCGCGGCTGGTCAGCCGGCTCGAGCCAACCCGCGACGTCGCGGCCTACGACGCCTACCTCAAGGGGCTCCAGCAGTTGCAGGGGGGAGGCGGCGCGGAACAGCTCGATCGGGCAATCGGCTTCTTTGGCCAGGCGCTGGCGGCCGACGTAGGGTTTGCCCGCGCGCAGGCCGGTATCTGCCGGGCGGAAATCAGGCGTTTCGAGCAGGCACGCGATTCGGCTGCGTTCGCGCGCGCGCAGATCGCCTGCGACCGCGCCGCGCGCATGGACCCCGGGCTGCGAGAGGTGAGCCTTGCACGCGGGGAAATGCACCGCACCCGCGGGGAAACCGAACAGGCCCTGGAGCAGTATTCGAAGGCGCTGGACGATCTTGCGTTGCGACCGGCCGCGTACATCGGGCTGGCCAAGGCGCACAGCGCCCTCGGGGACCATCGGCTCGCCCTGGAGTACTTCCAGCGCGCGCTCGCCTTGCGGCCCGGCGACGGCGCCATCCACCGCGCACTGGGTTACCACTACTTCCTCAGCGGAGACCTGCCCAGCGCGATCGCGTCCTATCGCGCCGCGGCCACCCTGCAACCCGACGACGCGGCGCCGTGGAACAGCCTCGGCGGCCTGTATCTGGCCCAGGGCGACGTGACCCGGGCCAGCGACGCGTTCAACCGCTCGTTGGCGATCAAGCCCAGCTACAGCGCGCTGAGCAACCTGGGCACGCTGAAGTACGGCCAGGGTGCCTATGCCGAGGCCGCCGTGCTCTACCGGCGCGCCGCCGAGCTGGATCCGGATGACTACCGGGTCTGGGGCAACATCGGTGACGCGCTTTCCGCGGTGCCGGCAACGGCCGCGCAGGCGCGCGAGGCCTATCTGCGCGCCGCCAACATGGTCCAGCAGTACAGTGAGATCAAGACCGACGACGCGCAGGCGCTGGGCTTGCTGGCTTGGTATCGCGCGAACCTCGGCCAGGCCGCGAGCGCACGCGAGGCCCTGACGCGCGCCGAGGCGTTGTCCAGCGAGCGTGGTGAAGTGGCTTTGCTGGGTGCCCAGATCTTTGCATTGCTCGGCGACCTCGATGCGGCGCGGGACCGGCTCGCCCTGGCCCGCCAGCACGACATCCCGATGCAGCGGATCCAGGCCTCGCCATTGCTGCGTCGGTTGCAGGGCGGCGACGCGGATGTCCCGAATGCGCCGGACGGAGCGTGAACCATCAAGCCCGCCCCCGCGGGCATGCAAGGAGAGGTGTGATGCGGACGGGAACGATCGCGGCATTGGCCGTTGGGATTGGCCTGGCGGGATGCGCCACCCACGGCAACGTCGGGCAGTGGGGAGCGATGGATGAAGGCGGCGCGCGATGCGGGCTGCCTCCGGTCGACGGACGGGTCTTCGTCGAGATCCGCTACGCCGGCGATGGCACGCCATCGGCCGTGCCCGAAGAGTGCACCGTTGCACCCGGCACCCGGATCACCTGGCGTGGCCCGGAGGGAACCTCCACGCCATTCGTGCTGCGATTCGCAGAAGCCAGCCCGGCCGGGCGCGGCGAGCCGCGGGAATTGGCGTCGGAGAAAACGGACGTCCGCCAGGAGGTCATGATCATCGCCCGGAATGTCAAAGGCCGGTACAAGTACGGGATCGAGGCCAATGGGATCATGGTCGATCCCGCGATCATCATCGATCAGTGACTGGATCGGGCACCGCCCGGGCCGTCGAGTCACGCTCCAGCCATGCCCGCACCGGCGCGAAGCTGCGCCGGTGTATCGGGCACGGGCCGTGCCGGTCCAGCGCCGCCAGATGCTCGGGGGTGGCGTAACCCTTGTGCTCGTGGAAACCGTATTGCGGCCACGCCTCGTGCAGGGCGAGCATCATGCGGTCCCGCGTGACCTTGGCCAGGATCGACGCGGCCATGATCGATCGATCGCGTCCGTCGCCGCCGATCCATGCCTCGGCCGGGCACGGCAGCCCGCGGGGCAGGGTGTTGCCGTCGATGCGCGCCAGTTCGGTGGCGGCGTGCATCACGCCTTCCACCGCCTGTCGCATGCCCACCAGGGTCGCCTGCAGAATGTTGATGCGGTCGATCACCTCGACCTCGATCGCCACCACGTGCCACGCCAGTGCGCGCTCGACAATCCGTTCGTACAAAGCCTCGCGGCGTTCGGGCGTGAGTTGCTTGGAATCGGCCAGGCCGTTGATCGGCGTGCGCCCCGGTGCGAATACCACCGCGGCGA
>DATHRJ010000215.1:0-8227 GCA_035465455.1 Lysobacter sp. | reverse complement strand
ACAGGTGGCACGCGGTGCCGGTGTTGAACCGGTACTCGGTCAAGTCGTCCGCGCCTGAAACCAGCCGGAAGCGGGATGACGGGACGACCAGATGAAAGAAGCCGCTCATGCGACAGATCGAGCAGTTGCAGTCGAGCACCTTGATGGCCGCCGGCGCGTCGACCTCGAAACGCACGCGGCGGCAATGACAGCCGCCGCGATGCGTCACCAGGGGTTGTGGGTCCGGGCGGGTGGGATTCACCCGCGCAGATTAGCCCTTGCCACCGCCCTTGCCACCTTTGTCATTGTCCTTGCCCTTGCCCTTGCCCTTGCCGTTGTCGCCCTTGTCGCCACTGTTGCCCTTGCCCTTGTCTCCGCCCTTGCCGGGGCCGTGGCTGGCTACCGGCTTGCCGCCGCGGCCCTTGTCCGCGGCAGGGCCGCGGTGGTCCGACTTGCTGCCGGAATTGCCCGGGCGATCGCCATGCATGCGCGGTCCCTTTTCACGGTTCGGGAATTCGCGCACGAGGTCGTCGTCGATGCGGATCGGACGGGCCCAGCGATCATAGGTCGGCACGAAGCCGCGCTTGAGGCGGTGGAACTCGGCCGAGCCAGGCTTGATGCCCAGGCGCTTGGCGACTTCGCCCCAGCCTTGGCCATGGTCGCGGTCCCACTCCTCGACCACATAGCGGCAAGGACGACCCAGGACCTGCGCAATCGAGCAGGCGTAGTAGACGTCGCCGGGCGCCCAGTTGCGCTGGCCCAGCAATTCGGTCACCAGATCGCGCGGGGCGCCGTAGTAACGCACCATCTCGTTGAC
This sequence comes from Lysobacter sp., assembly GCA_035465455.1. Lineage (GTDB taxonomy): Bacteria > Pseudomonadota > Gammaproteobacteria > Xanthomonadales > Xanthomonadaceae > Lysobacter_K. The sequence continues at coordinate 7,431 of DATHRJ010000215.1, read as the reverse complement.
GAACGGCTCGCGATAGCGCGATCCATAACGGTTGACGTCGTTGAGCTGGGAGTCCACCCACACGTCGCCGCTGCGCGGATTCCAGTTGATGCTGAAGTCCTGCGCCGATGCCACGCCGGTGGCGGTCACCGCGGCGATTGCGGCGGCCAACGCGAACATCCTGGTTTTCATCTGTAAACGCATGTCGGGTTTTCCTTATGGTTCGCGAACTGGCGGAGCCGGGACTGCGCTTCCGGGAATTTGGGACGGCGAAAGGCCGCCGTACGCAAGTTACATGCGTACGCAAGTTACATGCCGATAGTCGGGCCATGGCAGTGAACGTGCTCTGAAATTCTGCACCGAGCCCCGGCGCGGTTCAGTGACGTGCTCGACAAGTGATCAACGGCTCCCACCGATGTGGCGGCAACGAAAACGGCACCGGGGAGCCGGTGCCGTGGTGTTGGCCCCGTTGCCGCAGGGATCAGCGGCGACGGTCGTCCCGGCGGCGGTCATCGCGCCGGTCATAACGGCGGCGATCCGAATAGCGATCGTCGTGGTGGCTGCGGGTGTCATAGCGCGCATCGTAGTAGTAACGCTTGCCCTTGATCTCGCAGCGGCCGCGCCTGTCGCACTTCACTTTCTTCTGTTGGCCGGGCGCCTTGCCGTGATAACCATAGGCGTTGCCGTACGGCGGGCCGCTGCGGGCATGCCGCGGGACTTCGCGGTAATAGACCGGGCGGCCGTAGCGGTCGCGCGACACGATCAGGCGGTCGTCGTAGCCGTACCGGCCGTCGCGGTAGTACGGGTCGCCGCCGCGAAAGATCACGTCGGCGACGTCGACGATGACTCGCGCCAGCTGGTCGCTGCTCTGCGCGTGCGCCGGGGCCGGGGACATTGCCACGCCGCCGAGACCGGCAGCCAGCACCAGCGGGGTGATCCAACGGGTCAGGGTGGACATGGGCATCTCCTTGGACAGCCTGCACGACGGCAGACACGGGTCGACCATGCAGGCGCGCGGGTGAACCTGTTTTTAACGAGATGCTTACCTCACCGCCGCCGTTCATCCTGCGTCGGCGTCACTCCCGTCGCGCGCCACGGCCATGGACGCGGCGATCGTGCGGACCGCTTCGGCCAGTGCCGACGCGTCCGCGACCTGGACCAGCTGCGGGGTATCGGCCGGTGGCGCGGCGGCGACCTCGTGTTCCCAGGTCAGGTGGTACGGCACGTGGATGCCCCAGCCGCCCAGCGCCAGCACCGGCGCGATGTCGGAACGCAGCGAGTTGCCGATCATGACGAACTCGCGCGCCGGCAATCGGAATTCGTCGAGCAGTCGCGCGTAGGTCGCGCTGTCCTTCTCGCTGACCACCTCGATCCGGCCGAACAGCTGCGCCAGCCCGCATTGGCGCACTTTCGCCTCCTGGTGGAACAGATCGCCCTTGGTGATCAGCACGACCGGGTGCCGGGCCGCGATCTCCTCCACCGCGTCGCGGATACCGGGCAGCAGCTCCACCGGATGCCGCAGCAGGTCCTTGCCGAGCGCGACGATCCGGTGCAGATCGGCCGCGCCGATGCGCTGCCCGGTCAGTTCGACCGCCGCCTCGATCATCGACAGCACCATGCCTTTCACGCCGTAACCGAACAGCGCGATGTTGCCGCTCTCGACCTCGTACAGGCGGGCCCGCGCACGCGAGTCCTGCAGGTCGACATAGGCACCCACGATGCGCTCGAACTCCAGTTGCGCCGCATCGAAGTAGTCCTGGCTGCGCCACAACGTGTCGTCCGCGTCGAATCCCACCATGCCGATGCTGCTTTTCATGCCGGCAATTGTCGCCGACGAACGGCTTGTCCGCAGCAGGATCGGGTCCCCGCCAGTCGTAACCGCTGCTGCGCCAATGCGCGCCTGGCGACCGGCAGCCGTGACGTGGCACAAAGCGGCGGCTGTCGCGGCCCCCTTAACGTTTCATCGCCCGCGCAGTAACCGGCCAATCCCTAACGTCCGTCCTGCGTCGGCCACCACCATCGGCCACGCACCCGGCGTGCCAATCCCCTTCCGATACACGAGATCGCCATGCGAACCCCCCCGCAACCCCCGACCGGCCAGAGGAATCACGGCCGTGGCAATGAGCCAGGCGGCACGCAACCGGACCGGCAATCCAGGCAGGACGCCCGCCGCCCGCAATCGGCCAGCAACGAGCCGGGGCAAGGCCGCGATGTCTCCCGGCCGCGCACGGGCAGGACCAGCCGCGAGGGCCGTAGCGGAGGCACCGAAAGCGGTGCGCTCGAGCCTCCGCCCCAGATCGACGAGGACCTCCGGCGGCAGCATTGATCGCCCGGGAATGGGCAACGCCGGTCTTTCCCTTCCAACCGGAGTGATGTCATGCGAAACGACCCGCAAAACCAGAGCGAGCAGCAGAAGAAGACGCAGGGCCAGGCAAGCCCGCAGCAGGGCAGCCAGCGAGAGCAGGAGCAGCAGGAGCGCAGCCGTACCCGGCAAGCCGCGCAGCAGACGGGCCAGCGCGGACAGCCGTCAGGTCAGCAGGAAAGCCAGCGCGGCAGCCAGAGCGTCTCCAAGGGCGCCCGCCAGAGCCAGCCGGGCGCCGGACGCATGGACGATGACGACGAGGATTTCGGCCTGCAGCATTGACCTTGGCCGCAGGGATCCTGGGTTCCCGGTGCGACCGGCCAGGCACATCGACTGCCAAATCCGAGGGCGCCCAGGGCGCCCTCATCTCCTTTCGAATCCGCCGGGCATTCGCCCGCCGCGCCTAGTCGTTCTCGGCGGAAACCCGGACCTGCAACGCCCCGTCCTCCAGTACGGCACGAACCTGGATCGGGCGGCAGCACACCTGGCAGTCCTCGATGTACTCCTGCAACTCCGCCGAGTCCTCCACCAGCAACTCGATCGTTTCACCGCAATACGGACACTGCACCACCACACTGGGCATCATCGGATGCGCCCGGGCTGTCGACACCGATTGTGCCGCACCCAGAATGGCCACGCGTTGCGGGCGTTGGCGTGAAACGTTCCCGCAGCAGCCATCACGCGTGGGTCACTGCGGGGCCGCAAAGCTTGTTGCCGATGGAATCACGAGTCGCGCGACAGCCGGAGGCTCACGCGCAAGGAGCAGAGGATGAATATCCGACACGTGTTCAGCACCCCCGACATCGATACCGCAACGGCGGCCATGGACGCGGCGCGGGCGGCCGGCGTCCGTGACGACCACCTGCTGCTGGTGGCACGTTCGGACATCGAGCTGGAACTCATCCCCGACGAGCGCAAGGAGGCGGACACCGACCTGCGGCACGCCGCCCTCCGCGGAGCCGAGTTCGGCGCCGGCGCCGGATTGCTGGGCGGGTTGCTGGCGGTGGTGGTGGCGCCGGTCGGGCTGACCCTGGCCGGTGCCGCGGCCCTGACCCTGGCCGGCGCGGCAATCGGCAGTGGCTCGGCGGCGCTGTTCGGTTCGGCACTGCCCGACCCGATCCGGCAGAAGTTCGAGAAGGAAATCGAGAGCGGCAGGATCCTGGTGATCGTGGATGGACCGGACGACGTGCTGGCCGCGGCCGAACCGGAGATACTGCGCGCTGGCGCGACCGCGCTGCCGTACGAGGCTCCGGGCCACTGACCATCGGCGCCGAAGTGGCGTCTGGCGATCGGCCACCCCACCGAACGACACGACACATGGAGACGCGATGAAATCGCAACTGCTGCTCGCCGCTTGCGGCGCCCTGCTGGCATCGGCCTGCACCGCCGGTAACGGTGGCCGTCCCGCGACCAACACCGCCGCCGAGGCGCCGCCCGCCGGTGCAGGCCCTGCCGCCACGGCCGATCCTGTCGAAGGCGGCGTGCCGTTCAAGGTCGCCCAGGTGGCGCAACTGCGCGAGCCGTGGGCGATGACCTTCCTGCCCGACGGGCGCCTGCTGGTCACCGAGAAGGTCGGCACGCTGCGGCTGGTCGATCCCTCGCGCGCCGGCGGCGAAGGCGTTGCGATCGACGGCGTGCCCAAGGTCGACCATGGCGGCCAGGGCGGCCTCGGCGACGTGGTCCTGCACCCGCAGTTCGAACGCAACTCGGTGATCTACCTCAGTTACGCCGAAGCCGGCGAAGGCGATACCCGCGGCGCGGCGATCGCACGCGGCACCCTCACCCTCGATGACGAGGGCGGCGCAAAGCTGTCGCAGATGCATGTGATCTGGCGCCAGGTGCCCAAGGTCACCGGCCGCGGCCACTACGGCCACCGCATCGTGTTCGGTCCGGACGGCAAGATGTTCGTCAGTTCCAGCGAACGCCAGAAGTTCGATCCGGCCCAGGACATGCAGTCCAACCTGGGCAAGATCGTGCGGCTCAACGACGATGGTTCGGTGCCCGCGGACAACCCGTTCGCCGCGCAGGGTGGGGTCGCCGCACAGGTGTGGACGCTGGGGCACCGCAACGTGCTGGGCATGGCGTTCGATGCCAACGGCCAGCTGTGGGCCCACGAGATGGGGCCCAAGGGCGGCGACGAGTTGAACCTGATCGAGCGCGGCAGCAACTACGGTTACCCGATCGTGTCCGACGGCGACCACTACGACGGCCGCGACATTCCCGATCACGCCACGCGGCCGGAGTTCAACGCACCGGAAGTCGTGTGGACACCGGTGATCTCGCCGGCCGGGTTCGTGATCTATTCGGGCGACCGCTTCGCCGACTGGCAGGGCCAGGGATTGATCGGCGCACTGTCCGGCCGCGCGCTGGTGCGGGTCGCATTCGACGGCGCCGGTGCCCGCGAGGTCGCGCGCCACGACATGGGGCAACGCATCCGCGAGGTCGAGCAGGGACCCGACGGCGACATCTGGCTGCTGGAGGACGAGCGCGATAATTCCGGTGGACGGCTGTTGCGGCTGAGTCCGGGCGGCTGAGGCTTCCGCGCAAAAAACGCAGGCGCCCTGGCGGCGCCTGCGTCCATGTTGCGCGGGTCACGCGACCTCATTCATCGCGGTCGTCGTCGCTCTTCTCCTCGGTGTCCTCGATGCTTTCCTGCTCGTCGCTTTCCTGCTCGTCGACCCCGGCTTCCTCGTCGATGTTGGCGTCGCCGGAGGTGCGGTAGGCGTCGTCGCCGGTAGCCTGGGCGAACGCGCGGTATTCGGCGTCGGTGACGAAGCCATCGTCATCGGCATCCATCGTGCTCAGGTGCGTGCTGAATTCGGGGTCCATGCTGGCCTCGACCGAACTGATGCGGCCGTCGCCATCGGTGTCCAGCCGCGACCACGCCTCCCGCTGCACGACCGACGAGTGCGCCGCGGCGTTCTGCGCGCCCTGCGACTGCGCAGGTGGCGCGGGTGGCATGTCGTCGCCCTGCACCATCCGTTTCTGCGCCCGATACTCATCGGCGGAGAGGAACCCGTCGCCATTGCTGTCCATCATCGAGAAGTGGGCATTGAACTCGGCATCGGCGCCGGCTTCGGTGGCGCTGATCCGCCCGTCGCTGTCGACATCGAGTTCCGACCACACATCGCGCTGTGCTACCGCCGACTGCTCCGCAGCGCGCTCGCTGGCCTGCGACTGCTGCGGCGGGTGGGATGTCATGGGTTCCTCGAGGCGCTGCTGATCGGTCGCGGTCGTTACCTGGTCGGCGGCGTCCACCGGCAGGCGCGGGGCTACCGGCGGCGGCGATGCGGGGCGCGGCACCTGCTGGGCCTGTGCGGCAGCGTTGCCGGCGGCGTTGTCGCTCTGGGCCCACGCCAGTGGCGACAGCAGTGCGGTGGCAAGTGCGGCGGCCAACATGTTGCGGGTGCGGGTCGTCTTCATTGTCGAATCTCCTGGGGGAAGGGACATCCGCGAAGTCGCGGCAGGCGAAGAATCGACTGCCAAAACTGTATTCGCGGTGACCACGGATCCAGCTAACGCGCGCTTCATCGCGGGTAGATGCGCCGTTAGCGAACGGCCCCGTTCAGCGGTGCACCAAGGGCGCGAAGCCCGCACGAACCGCGTCGCCTGTGCTGCATCGCAGCATCGCGCTACCGCGGCGTCGGCTCCTGCAATTCGGGCGCGGCAACCGGAACGGCCAGCACGAGTTGCTGCTGCAGGTCGAACAGGATGTCCTCATCGCCCGGCAGCCAGGCGTCGCTATCGCTGGCGCGGAACCGGCGATGGAACGCGCGCAACGCCGCCGCGCGGTCACGCAGGTCGTAGCCGATCAGGCGCAACGCCGCCCATGGATCGAACCCGGGCGGGGGTGGCGCCAGGACCTCGCGCGGCCACAGCCCGAACCCGGCTTCGGCCAGCCGCTGCCACGGGAACAGCACGCCCGGATCGCGCTTGCGGGTGGGGGCCACGTCGGCATGCCCGACCACCATGTGCGGCGGGATCGCCAGCCGCGTGGTCACGTCCCCGAGCAGGCGCAGCAGGGTCTCGATCTGCGCATCGGTGAACGGCGACTGGCCGTCATTGTCGAGCTCGATCCCGATCGATGCCGAGTTGAGGTCGGCGATGCCGCCCCAGCGCGATGCGCCGGCGTGCCAGGCCCGCGCCGATTCCGCGACCAGCTGGTACAGGCGCCCATCGGCCCCGATCAGGTAATGCGCGCTGACGCGGCCGTGGGCGTTGCGCGTGCGCAGGGTCAGCAGCGCGGCCTGGGCGCTGTCCATCTCGGTCTGGTGCAGCACCACCAGTTGCGCGCGGCGTTGGTCGTGGTTGGGCGAACCGCGCCATTCGGCCATCGGGTTGCGCACCGGCGCGCTGGTGCATGCGCCCAACGCGGCGAGCAACAGCAACGGCAACCCGAAGCGCGACCATCGCGCGATTGCGCGCGGACTCGGGGCGGCGGGGCAACGCGGGGTTCGTGCCAAGACTCTTCTCCGGTTCTCCGGCGTCGGACGATTCAACAGCCCTGTTCGTGCCGGGGCGCACACGCAGGCGCGGCCCGGTCAGGGTACTGTCGGAGCCCTCGGATGTCAGGGCAGCCGCGACTGGGGGCCGGCATCCATCCCCTTCGTGGTGCCATCAACGGAGTACAGCATGCTGCGTCACCTGCCTCTCGGCCTTGCCCTGTTGCTGCCGGTCCTGCCCCAGGCCGCACGCGCCGCCGAAGTTCCTGCGGTGCCGCCGGCCGAGGTGCCGCTGCTGCGTGCGATCGGCAGCGCGCCATCGGCCGCGAGGATCGAAGCCGACATCCGCACCCTGGTCGGATTCGGCACCCGCCACACGCTGTCGGAAACCGCGTCGGAAACCCGCGGCATCGGCGCCGCGCGACGCTGGATCCACGCCGAGTTCGAACGCATCTCGGCGCAGTGCGGCGGTTGCCTGGAGGTGCGCTACGTCAGTGGCGTGGTCTCGGGCGAACCGCGGATCCCCGACCCGGTCGACGTGGTCAGCGTGATTGCGATCCAGCGCGGCAGCCACGACCCGGGCCGCTACGTGATCATGAGCGGCGACATCGACTCGCGCGTCAGCGACATCATGGATTTCACCTCCGA
>DATHRJ010000214.1:0-19302 GCA_035465455.1 Lysobacter sp. | reverse complement strand
GGCCGTGACAACTACTACGGCAATGGCCTGGTGCAGGCGTTCGATGCGGCCGAGGCACTGGTCGGCGGTGGCGGCGGCGAGCCGGCGGCGGCTCCGAGCGGCCTGAGCGCGTTCAACGATGGCATGAGCAAGGGCAAGATCCAGTTCAGCCTGAGCTGGACCGCGGGCGCCGTGACCGTCGACGTCTACCGCGACGGCAGCAAGGTGAGCTCGGCGATCGGCAACACCGGCAGCTACAGCGAGGGGCTCAAGCTCAGCGGCAGCGGCACGCTGACCTACAAGGTCTGCAACGCCGGCACCACGGACTGCTCGGCCAACGCGATGGTCAACTACTGATCGCGTAGTTCCAAGGGCTGCACGTACCACCATTGGAGGGCCCGCATTGCGGGCCCTCTTCTTTGTGGGTCCGCGGCAGCTGCGGTGCGATAATGGCGCCATGAGCGACCCGACCCGCAAGCCCGACACCACCCACTTCGGCTTCCGCGAAGTCCCGACCGACGACAAGCAGAAGCTGGTCGGCGAGGTGTTCTCGTCGGTCGCCGGCAACTACGACCTCATGAACGACCTGATGAGCCTGGGCGTGCACCGGGTCTGGAAGCGCTATTTCGTCGCCACCGCGCAGGTGCGGCGCGGCGACCGCGTGCTCGACCTGGCCGGCGGCACCGGCGACATCGCCATGCTGCTGCAGGACCGCGTCGGCGACACCGGCAGCGTCGTGCTCGGCGACATCAACGGCGCGATGCTGCGCACCGGCCGCGACCGCATGACCGACAAGGGCCGCGTGGCGGGGCTCGAGTACGTGCAGTGCAATGCCGAGAAGCTGCCGTTCCCGGACGCGAGCTTCGACCTCGTCACGATCGCGTTCGGCCTGCGCAACGTCACCGACAAGGACGCCGCGCTGCGCGAGATGCACCGCGTGCTCAAGGTCGGCGGGCAGGCGCGGGTACTGGAGTTCTCCGAGGTCACCGCGCCGTGGTTCAAGCCGGTGTACGACTTCCACTCCTTCAACATCCTGCCAAGGCTGGGCAAGCTGTTCGCCAATGATGCCGACAGCTACCAGTACCTTGCCGAGAGCATCCGCAAGCACCCGCCGCAGGACGAGCTCAAGGCGATGATGGCCGCGGCCGGCTTCACCCGCTGCGACTACAAGAACCTCACCGGCGGCATCGTCGCGATCCACACCGGCTACAAGACCTGACGCGCGCGCGTGGACCGCGCGTGAACGCCGCCGCTCCCGTCATCATCGGCCCGGCGCTACACTCGGTGGCTAATCAGCAGCCGTGAGTCTCCGATGCGTATTCCGATCCTGATCTGCCTGGCCGCCGCGCTGTCGCTCGGCTGCTCGCGTGAAGCCACCGCCCCAACCGAACCCGCCGCGTCCGGCGACGCCGACGTGGCCACCACCCAGGTCGCCGCCGAGCAGGACGAGCATTCCTATGCCGAGCCCGACAAGGTCCGGACCCGCGACCTCGCGCTCGCGCTGAAAGTCGATTTCGACGCCAGGCAGCTGAGCGGCACCGCCACCTACACGCTCGAATGGCTCGACCCCGCCGCCACCCAGCTGGTGCTGGACACCCGCGACCTCACGATCGAGCAGGTCGTCGGCGAGCGCAGCGACGGCAAATGGGACGACCTCCAGTTCGCGCTGGCCGACGAGCACGAGACGCTCGGCAGCAAGCTGACGATCGAGGCGCCCAAGCGCAACCCGCGGATCCGGGTGACCTACAAGACCTCGCCGGAAGCATCGGGCCTGCAGTGGCTGACCCCGGCGATGACCGCCGACAAGCGCGGGCCGTTCATGTTCAGCCAGTCGCAGCAGATCCACGCGCGTTCCTGGGTGCCGCTGCAGGACACCCCGCGCGTGCGCTTCACCTACACCGCGCACGTCACCAGCCCGAAGGACGCGATGGTGCTGATGAGCGCCGACAACGACCCGAAGGCGGCGCGCGACGGCGACTACAGCTTCAAGATGCCGCAGCCGATCCCCTCCTACCTGCTGGCGATCGCGGCCGGTGACATGGTGTTCCAGCCGATCTCCGAGCGCGCCGGCGTCTGGGCGGAGCCGTCGATGGCGCCCAAGGCCGCGGCCGAGTTCGCCGACACCGAGAAGATGATGCAGGTCACCGAGCAGTTGTACGGCCCGTACCGCTGGGGCCGCTACGACATCCTGGTGCTGCCGCCGTCGTTCCCGTACGGCGGCATGGAGAACCCGCGGCTGACCTTTGCCACCCCGACCGTGATCGTCGGCGACCAGTCGCTGGTGTCGCTGATCGCGCACGAACTGGCGCACAGCTGGTCGGGCAACCTGGTGACCTTCTCCACAGCCAAGGACGCCTGGCTCAACGAAGGCTTCACCAGCTACGTCGAGAACCGGATCATCGAGGAGCTGTACGGCAAGGAGCGCGCCGACATGGAAAGCGTGATCGGCCGCAACGAGCTGCGCGAGGAATACAAGACGCTGGATCCGCAACTGCAGGTGCTCGCGCTCAAGCCCGAGGCACTGCCGGACCCGGATGGCTCCTCCAGCGCGACCGTGTACACCAAGGGCGCCTGGTTCCTGGAGTTCCTCGAGCAGCGTTTCGGCCGCGACAATTTCGACGCGTTCCTGCGCGAGTACTTCGACAAATTCGCGTTCCAGTCGATCTCCACCGCGACCTTCGTCGACCACCTCAAGGCCAACCTGCTGGCGAAGTACCCCGGCAAGGTCTCCGAGGCCGAGCTGGAGGAATGGATCTACCAGCCCGGCGTGCCGGAGAGCGCGCCGCAGACCAAGTCGCCGCGTTTCGATGCGGTCGACGCCGCGCGGCAGGCCTGGCTGGAGACCGGCAAGCTGCCGGAGCGCTCGCTGACCGACAAGTGGACCACCCAGGAGTGGGTGCATTTCATCGAGGGCATGCCGCAGACCCTGGATAGCGCGCAGCTGGCGGCGCTGGATGCCGCCTACCGGTTCACCGGCACCGCCAATGGCGAAATCGCCCAGCGCTGGTACCCGCTGGCGGTGCGCAGCGGCTACACGGCCGCCAATGACGAGATCGCCTCGTTCCTGTCCCGCATCGGCCGGCGCAAGCTGATCATGCCGACCTACAAGGCACTGGTGCAGACGCCCGAGGGTCTGAAGCTGGCCGAAGCGACGTTCGCCAAGGCGCGTCCGGGCTATCACCCGATCACCACCGGCTCGGTCGAAGCGGTGATCGACGAGGCCCGCCAGGGCAAGCCCGCAGCGCCGGCGCAGTAAACGGGCAAGCGGCGGCGGCCTGGCCGCCGCCGTTGCTCCGGATGGGCAGCGCCGCCGATCAACCAGCAGGAACCACAACCATGAAGACCCGCGCCGCGATGTTCCGTGCCGTCACCGCGATCGCGCTGGGCGTGGCACTGGCCGCATGCCAGCCCGCGCCAGATCCCGCCGTCGAGCGTGCGGCCCGGGCCGCGGCCGAGGAACAGGCGGCCGAGGCGATGGCGACGCAGTTCGACGCCGAATTCGCCGCGCAGCGCTGGGAACTGGCGCGCGCGCACGGCAACGTGCTGTTCGACAAATACCCCGACAGCGCCGCCGCCGAGCGCATCAAGACCCAACACGCCGAAGCCTCGATCAAGGCCGAGACCGAACGCGAACAGCGTCGCACCGCCGGATTGTGGACCTACCAGACCCAGCCGGTGGACAAGGGCGAGCAGCTCTCGGCGGCGATCCACTCCCAGCAACCGGTGGATGTCGGCGATGGCGATCCGCAGCGGGTGCGACTGATCTTCCGCGAGCATCCCGAGTGGGGTCGCAGCAGCTACCTGGTACTGGCCGGCGGCGACTTCGACTGCTATCGCGGCTGCAAGGTGCAGGTGAAAGCCGACGACGCCGCGCCGCGCGCGATGGCCGGCAGCCGACCCAAGACCGACGAGGCGATCGCGATGTTCATCGAGGACGAGCGCGCGCTGTGGCGCCTGGTCAAGGACGCCGACGTGGTTTCGATCGAGTTCCCGGTGACCGCGGGAGGCACGCGCACGGCCGTGTTCGAGGTGACGGGGCTGGATCCGGCGAGATTGCCGAAGTGGAATTGAGCCCGCTGCGCTGCCGCGGATAACCGTCCGCGTCGCGACCCGCCCGTTCGCCCGTTCGCCCGGTTGACGCTGGACAACCCAGCCGCGCGGACGCGTCGATCATGCGCCGAGCACCTGAGGTTGCCGTTATTGCCGTTGCGTGGCTTCCGTTGCCGTCTGCTTTAGCTGCTGCCGTTGACTCCTGATCCACAACTGCAGGCCATGTGCCCAGACCCGAAGGGCGGCGGGCATGGATGCCCGCCGGTTTCCGATCGAGCCAAGGATGGCGAGTCGGAAACTCCGCGCAATACTCCGTCGCGCAGCGGGGGCTCTTTCGGGGAAGGGCCTTTCTTTGGTTACTTTCTTTGGCCCCATCAAAGAAAGTTACCCGCCTTCAGGCGGAAGCTTTTGCCTTGCACTTGAGTCAAGCTCAGGAGCTTTCGCCTGACGGCGAGTTCATTTCTTTTGAAGAGCCCAAAAGAAACGGAACCAAAGAAAAGGGCTCTCCCCGACACACCTCCCGTTGCAGGTAGGGTTCTGCGCGGAGTTTCCGACTCGCCGTCCATGGCTCGGTCGGAAACCGGCGGGCGTCCTGCCCGCCGCCCTTCGGGTCTGGGCACATGCGGGCGGTCATCGATCAGGGATCAAGATCAATGGCCATGGCCATGGCCATGGCAACGGCCATCCCGTGTGCACTACTGCCGCGACAATGCCCCGGGTGCGCTTCGCTTACCCGGGCTACTCAAAAATCTTCCGGCATCACGCCGAGCGCCGTTTTGCGGGCGTACTCTTCGACCACGGCGTGACCCCGCGGCACAGTCCGCATCCGCCGCACCGACGCGCCACCGGACGCGCGCGTCCCGCCACTTCGACGGCGTCGCCGGATGGGAACGATGGTGCGCGCCCTGCGAGGCAGCCATGCTTCCACGACGCCTGCACAACCTGCTCGACCAGCAGCATGCCCCCTACACCACACTTCTCCACGACCGTGCGATCACCGCGCACGACACCGCCGACGCGGCGCGGCTCGACAAGCAGCTGTTCGCCAAGACCGTGATGCTCAAGGTCGATGGCCGGCTGGCGATGATGGTGATGCCAGCGGCCTATCGCGTCGACCTGACCCGCCTGTCGCGGGCGCTGGGCGGGCTTGTGGTCGAGCTGGCCGAGGAGTCCGAATTCAAGGACGCCTTTCCCGATTGCGAAGTCGGCGCGATGCCGCCGTTCGGCCACCTGTACGGCATGCCGGTGTATGTCGATTCGCGCCTGGCGCAGCAGGAGGAGATCGCGTTCAACGCCGGTACCCACACCGAGGCGTTGCGCATGCCCTATGCCGAGTTCGAGCGGCTGGCCGAGCCGGAGCTGCTGTGGCTGGCGCACGTGATGTAGGCGCGCAAGCGCCCGCGACCAGGCGCAAAAAACCCCGCATGCGCGGGGTTCGTCGCGGCCCGTGCTGGGTTGGAACCTACAGCGCGTAACCGAACTGCTGGCGGAACTGGGTGGCGAATTCGGCGAAGTCGAACCGCTGGTTCTGGGTGCCGGGGTGTTCGATCTTGAGCGCGCCCATCAGCGACGCCATGCGCCCGCAGGTGCCCATGTCGCGGCCGTCCATGAGTCCATGGATCAGGCCGGCGCGGTAGGCGTCGCCGCAGCCGGTGGGGTCGGTGATGCGGCGCTCGTGCGCCGGCGGGATCAGCAGGTGTTCGCCCTTGGAATGGATCATCGAGCCCTGCGGGCCGCGGGTGACGATGTAGCTCTCGACCTTGCCGGCGATCTCGTCCTCGCCCCAGCCGGTGCGTTCCTGCAGCAGGTTGGACTCGTAGTCGTTGACGGTGACGTGGTTGGCCTGCTCGATGAAGTGGCGCAGTTCCTCGCCGTTGAACAGCGGCATCGCCTGGCCCGGGTCGAAGATGAAGGGGATGCCGGCGGCGGCGAACTCGGTCGCGTTCTGCAGCATGCCGTCGCGGCCGTCGGGGCCGACGATGCCGAAGGTGATGCCGGGGCAGTCGCGCACGTGGTTCTCGTGCGAGCGCATCATGGCGCCGGGATGGAACGCGGTGATCTGGTTGTTGTCCAGGTCGGTGGTGATGAACGCCTGCGGGGTGAACAGCTCGTCGATCACGAGGACCCGGTCGAGCCGGATGCCCTGTTCGATGAACCATTCCCGGTAGGGGCCGAAGTCCTGGCCCACGGTCGCCATCGGCACCGGATCGCCGCCCAGCAGCTTCAGGTTGTAGGCGATGTTGCCGGCGACGCCGCCGAACTCGCGCCGCATCCTTGGCACCAGGAACGAGACATTGAGGATGTGCACCTTGTCCGGGAGGATGTGGTTCTTGAACTGGTCGGGAAACACCATGATGGTGTCGTAGGCCAGCGAACCGCAGATCAGGGCAGACATCGGCAAATCTCTCCAGGTGGACGGCCGTCGAGGGCCAGGGCGCGTGCGAGCGGGTCGCCGAGCCGCGGCGGTGGCGCCGCGCGGCGGCTAGGGTAGCCGCTGCCGGGCCGCGCGGCCAGCTGAACCGCTCGCTGCGCTGCCTGACCGGCGACGGCGGAAAGTGCCGGAATGTGCGGTTTTACCTTGTCCGGTGGGGGAGGCGGGGTTAGGCTAGCGAACTCTCTTCGCGTGGCCTTCACAGGGCCGCCTCCACCGGTCCGATACCCCGATGTTCAAGAAGTTCCGCGGCATGTTCTCCAACGACCTGTCCATCGACCTGGGCACGGCCAATACCCTGATCTACGTGCGCGGACAGGGCATCGTGCTGAACGAGCCGTCGGTGGTCGCGGTGCGCCAGGACCGGCTGGTCGGCGGCAACCGCACGGTCGCGGCGGTCGGCACCGAGGCCAAGATGATGCTCGGCCGCACCCCGGGCCACATCACCACGATCCGGCCGATGAAGGACGGCGTCATCGCCGACTTCACCTACACCGAAGAGATGCTCAAGCACTTCATCCGCAAGGTGCACAAGTCGCGCTTCCTGCGGCCGAGCCCGCGGGTGCTGGTGTGCGTGCCGTGCGGCTCGACCCAGGTCGAGCGCCGCGCGATCAAGGAATCGGCCGAGGAGGCCGGCGCGCGCGAGGTCTACCTGATCGAGGAGCCGATGGCCGCGGCGATCGGCGCCGGCATGCCGGTGACCGAGGCGCGCGGCTCGATGGTGGTCGACGTCGGCGGCGGCACCACCGAGGTCGCGGTGATCGCGCTCAATGGCATCGTGTATTCGGCTTCGGTGCGCATCGGCGGCGACCGCTTCGACGAGGCGATCATCGGCTACGTGCGCCGGACCTACGGCACCCTGATCGGCGAGGCCACGGCCGAGCGGATCAAGCTGGAGATCGGTTGCGCGGCGCCGCAGAAGGAGCCCCGGACGATCGAGGTCTCCGGCCGCAATCTCGCCGAGGGCGTGCCGAAGATGATCAAGCTGCATTCCAACGAAGTGCTCGACGCGATGCGCGAGCCGCTGTCGGGCATCGTCACCTCGATCCGGCTGGCGCTGGAGCAGACCCCGCCGGAACTTTGCGCCGACGTCGCCGAGCGCGGCATCGTGCTGACCGGTGGCGGCGCGCTGCTGAAGGATCTCGACCGCCTGATCAGCGAGGAAACCGGGCTGCACGTGCAGGTTGCCGACGATCCGCTGACCTGCGTGGCGCGTGGCGGTGGCCGTGCGCTGGAGCTGGTCGACATGCACGGCAACGAGTTCTTCGCGTCGGAGTGACGTGGAGGCGGCGTCGCGCGCGAATCGCGCACCAGGTTCCGGCGTTGCCGGGACCGGCCACCCCTCCGGAGTTCGCGCGACCGTGCACCTGCTCCTTCCACCTTCGCTGTTGACCGCCTGACATGCCGTCGTACGCCGCCGGCCCGCCCAAGCCTGCCCGTTCCGGCGATGTCGTCGGCACGCTGTGGCTGATGGCGTACCTGGCGCTGGCGCTGGCGATGATGGTGCTCGATCACCGCGGCGGCTGGCTCAACCAGTCGCGACAGCAGGCGTCGATGTTGGTGCAGCCTTTGTGGATGCTGGCCGGCATGCCCGGCCGCCTGGTCGGGCGCCTGTACGACGATGCCGGCACGATGAGCCAGCTGTCGGCCGAGAACCGCCGGCTGCGCAACCAGATGCTGGTCGACCAGGCGCGGATGGCGCGCATGCGCACGGTCGCCGACGACAACACGCGCCTGCGCGGGCTGCTGGACGCGGCCGAGCGCGGCCGCCTCGACGTGCAGCTCGCGCCGATCCTGGACGTGGATCTCGACCCGAGCCGGCAGCGGCTGGTGTTGAATGCCGGCAGCGGCGATGGCCTGCGCGTCGGCCAGAGCGTGATCGATGCCGGTGGCCTGGTCGGCCAGGTCATCGCGATCACCCCGATGCACGCCACGGTGCTGCTGCTGACCGACCCCTCGCATGCGGTGCCGGTCGCGGTGGCGCGCACCGGGGTGCGGCTGGTGGCCTACGGCGAGGGCCGCAGCGATGAACTGCGGCTGCCGAGCATTCCGCTGTCGAGCGACGTTCGGGTCGGCGACCAGCTCGTGACTTCCGGGCTCGGCGAGCGGTTCCCGGCTGGTTTCCCGGTCGGCACCATCACCGAGCTGCAGCCCGATGACAGCCGCGCGTTCCTGGTCGGGGCGGTGCGCCCGGCGGCGCAGCTCGACCGCGGCCGCGCCGTGCTGCTGCTGCGCCGGGCGCCGGCGCTGGCGCCGGCACCACCGCCGGCGGCGCCGGCTGCCAGCGCGGGGGGCGTCGCCGAAGACGCGGCGACTGGAGCACCGCAGGCACCAGGCTCCACCACGGCTCCTGCCGCTGACGCGCCAGCCACGGCACCGGCATCCACCGGAGCGCGCCGATGAGCCGCCAGCGCCCGGGCTGGCTGATGCCGGTCAGCGTGCTTGCCGCACTGCTGCTGGGGCTGCTGCCGTTGGCGCCGGCGCTGCAGCCGTTGCGACCGTACTGGCTGGCACTGGTGGTCGCGTACTGGGTGATCGAGGCGCCGGACCGCACCGGGCTGGGTACCGCCTTCATCATCGGTGTCATCGCCGACCTGGCGTTCGGCAGCCTGCTCGGCGAACAGGCACTGAGGCTGGTGGTCATCACCTTCATCCTGCAGCGCTTCCGCGCGCGCCTGCGGTTCTTCCCGCTGTCGCAGCAGGCGCTGGCGGTTGGCGCGCTGCTGCTCAACGATCGCATCGTCACCGCCACGATCGGCCTCGCCCTGGGCACCCCTTCGGCGCCGCCGATGACCTGGCTGGCACCTTTGCTGGGGATGCTGCTGTGGCCACCGGTGTTCCTGCTGATTGATGCGCTGCGGCTGGGCAGCTGGAGGAGGCGCTAGTGCGGGCGCGTCGCGGACGCGTCCTGCGCAACGCCGCCGCCGAAGCCGAGCAGTTCCGACGCCGCGCGCTGCTGGCGTTTGCCGGCGTGGTGCTCGCCCTGGGGGCGCTGGCACTGGGCTACCTGCGGCTGCAGGTCTGGCAGCACGCCGACTACGCCACCCGCTCGGAAGCCAACCGGATCAAGCTGCGCCCGGTGGTGCCCGGCCGCGGGCTGATCTACGACCGCAAGGGTCGGATCCTGGCCGACAACGTGCCCGCGTTCCGCCTCGACGTGACCCCCGGCGAGGCCGGCGACCCGAAGGACTGGCTGCCGCAACTGCAGCGGATCGTCGCGCTGTCGGAAGATGACATCGCCGGTTTCCAGGACAGCCGCCGGGCCTCGCGCGGCTTCAAGCCGGTGACGCTCAAGCTGCGGGTCAGCGAGGCCGAGGCGGCGCGCTTCGCGGTCGACCGCTGGCGTTATCCCGGGATCGAACTGGTCTCCTATCTCAACCGGCGCTACCTGCACGGGGAGTTGTTCTCGCACGTGATCGGCTACGTCGGCCGCATCGACGCCGCCGACCTCGAACAGATGGGCGAGACCCAGAGCTCGTTCAGCCACACCGGCAAGACCGGGCTGGAGCGCTCCTACGAGGACGCGCTGCGCGGCCGGATCGGCTACGAGAAGGTCGAGACCGATGTCAACGGCCGCCCGATGGGGTTGCTTGGGCGGGTGTCGGCGGTGCCGGGCGCGGACCTACGGTTGAGCCTGGACCTCGACCTGCAGCGCGCGATGGTCGCTGCGTTCGGCGACAAGGAGGGCTCGGCGGTGGCGGTCGACCCGCTCACCGGGCAGGTGCTGGCGATGGTCAGCCTGCCGGGCTACGACACCAACCTGTTCGTCAACGGCATCTCGCACGCGGACTACAAGGCGCTGATCGAGAACCCGTCGCGGCCGCTGTTCAACCGCAACGTGCTCGGCGGCGGACCACCCGGCTCGACGGTGAAGCCGCTGGTGGCGCTGGCCGGACTCGACAGTGGCCTGCGCAAGGCCTCCGACAAGACCCTTTCGACCGGCGAGTTCTTCATCCCCGGACAGCGCCGCGGCTACCGCGACTCGCACCGCGGCGGCCACGGCTGGGTCGACCTGCGCGAGTCGATCGCGCAGTCGGTCAACACCTATTACTACAAGCTCGCGCGCGAGATGGGCATCGACGTGTTCGCCCGCTACATGCACCGCTACGGCTTCGGCCAGCCCAGTGGCATCGACCTGGTCGGCGAGAAGGACGGCGTGGTGCCGTCGCGCGCGTGGAAGGCCGGCAACCGCGAAGAGCCGTGGTATCCCGGCGAAACCGTGATCGCCGGCATCGGCCAGGGCTACTGGATCGCGACCACCCTGCAGCTGGGGCGCAGCACCGCGGCGATCGCCAACGGCGGCGACCTGCACCCGCTGCGCCTGGTCCAGGCGCGTCGCGACGGCTACGACGCGCCGTGGAAGCCGCTGCCGCGGCCGGTCGCCGGGCGCATCAGCGACCGCCCCGAGCACCTGCTCGCGGTGCAGGAGGGGATGATCGCGACCGTGCACGGCAGCCACGGCACCGCGACCGCGATCGGCCGCAACAGCCCCTACCTGATTGCCGGCAAGACCGGCACCGCGCAGCGCTCCAGCCGCAAGGGCAACATCAGCCTCGACCCGAAGCAACTGCCCTACCACCTGCGCCATACCGGCCTGTTCATCGGCTACGCGCCGGCCGACGCGCCGCGCATCGCGATCGCGGTCATGGTCGAGCACGGCGGCTTCGGTGGCAGCGCGGCCGCACCGATCGCCAAGGCGGTGTTCGACGCGTGGCTGCTGGGCAAGATGCCCGAGCCGGTCGCGCCGGCGATCGCCGAAGGCGCGGCCGCGGTGGCAGCGCCGGCAGCGTTGGCGCCGTCTCCCGGTGCAAGCCTGCCGGCAGCTCCTCGCGCAGCGGAAGCCCTGCAAACCCCGGCGGGACCGGCGCCATGAACATCATCCTGCGCTGGCTGCTGGACCTGGTCGTACGCTTCTTCCGCACCATCGACCTGATGCTGCTGGGCGCGTTGCTGGCGCTGATGGCGATCGGCCTGGCGGTGCTGTACAGCGCCGGCCAGAGCACCACCCTGGTGCTGGCGCAGGCCGTGCGCTTCGCGGTCGGCCTGGGGGCGATGTGGGCGTTGTCGCGGCTGCCGCCGACGCAACTGCGCAACTGGACGCCGCTGCTGTATGCGCTGTCGCTGGCGCCGCTGGCGCTGGTGCTGGTGATCGGCCAGGGACGCCACGGCGCGCACTGGCTCAACCTGGGCGTGTTCTATTTCCAGCCGTCCGAGCTGCTCAAGCTGAGCCTGCCGATGATGGTCGCCTGGTACCTGAGCATGCAGCCACTGCCGCCGCGCCTGGGGACCGTGCTCACCGCCGGGCTGCTGATCGCGGTGCCGACCGGGCTGATCCTGCTGCAGCCGGACTTCGGTACCGCGATGCTGGTCGGCGCCAGCGGCGCGTTCGTGCTGTACCTGGCCGGGCTGTCGTGGTGGTGGTTCGCCGCGGCGATCGGCGCCGTTGCCGCGGCCGCGCCGGCGGCCTGGTTCTGGATGCTGATGCCGTACCAGAAAGACCGCATCCTGACCTTCCTGGACCCCGAGTCCGACCCGCTCGGCACCGGCTGGAACATCATCCAGTCGAAGATCGCGATCGGCGCCGGCGGGCTCACCGGCAAGGGCTGGGGGCAGGGGACCCAGGCACACCTGAACTACATCCCCGAGCACACCACCGACTTCATCTTCGCGGTGCTCAGCGAAGAGTTCGGCTGGGTCGGGGTCGCCACGACGCTGGCGCTGTACCTGTTCGTGGTCGGTCGCTGCCTGTGGATCGCCTCGGCCGCGCGCGACGGCTATTCGCGCCTGATCGCCGGCGCGCTGGGCCTGGCGTTCTGCGTCTACGTGATCGTCAACGCCGGCATGATCGCCGGGTTCCTGCCCGTGGTGGGCGTGCCGATGCCGCTGCTGAGCTATGGCGGCACCTCGGCGGTGACGCTGCTGGCCGGCCTGGGCGTGGTGATGGCGGTGCGCGCGCACCGGCCGGTCCATGCGCGCTGAGCACGTTTGCCCTCGTCGATTGCGGCGCGCTGAAGCCAGCGCGACGTGCACGCCCGACATACTCAGGCATCCCTCCGAAAGCCGTCGATATGGATCGGCGTGCGCGGCATCGGCGTGAACACGTGCGACGGACAAGTGCGTTGCCGCGAAGGTGAACGCGGCAAACTGACCCGGGCGTTTATCCAGCGCCAATGAAGCGGTTTTTACCCTTGCAAACGCGTGTTACCCTCGGTTCGATGACCCGATCCGACCTCGCTCGCCGCGCTGCGATATGCGCATTTCCGTTCGCATTGGCCGCCTGCGTCACGCAGGCGCCGCCGGCGAATCCGCAGGCCACTGCACCCGCCCCGATCGCCGCCGTCGCACCAGCGCCGACGCCATTGCCGTCGCCAGTGTCGGTCTCCACGACGGTGCCGACTGCGCAGCCACTGGCCACCGCCCGCGCCGCGTTCGTGCGCGATACGGCGGCCCGCTACGGCATCGATCCGGCCTACATCGAGTCGGTGCTGACGCGTGCGGAGATCCGCGACAGCATCGTCGCGGCGATGTCGCGTCCGGCAGAAGGCAAGCCGTGGAGCGATTACCGGCCGATCTTCATCAACCAGGCACGCATCGACGGCGGCCGCGCGTTCCTCGCCAAGCATCGCCAGGAGCTGGCCAAGGTCGAGGCGCAGTACGGGGTGCCGGCCGAGGTGATCGTCGCGATCATCGGGGTGGAAACCAGCTACGGCGGCAACGCCGGCAGTTATCCGGTGGTCGACGCGCTGTACACGCTCGCGTTCGCCTACCCGCGGACCAACGAGCCGGGCAAGATCGAGCGCGAGAACAAGCGCGAGGCGTTCTTCCGCGACGAGCTCGCGCAGCTGTTCGCGCTCGGCAAGGAAACCGGGATCGACATCGAATCGCTCAAGGGCAGCTATGCCGGCGCGATGGGCTGGGGCCAGTTCATGCCGTCCAGCTATCGCGATTACGCGGTCGATGGCAACGGCGACGGCAAGCGCGACCTGTTCAACAGCACCGACGACGTGTTCGCCTCGATCGCCAACTACTTCGTCAAGAAGGGTGGCTGGAAGCGCGGCGGACCGGTCACGGTGCGCGCGACGCGTGCCCCCGGTGCCGCCGACCATGAGCCCGAAGGCCTGGAGCCGCGCGCGACGCTGGCCGAGCTGGCCGCCCGTGGCTACCGTCCGGCGACGACGGTGAACGGCGTCGACAACGCGCTGTTGCTGAACCTCGACGGCGTGGCCGGCAAGGAGCACTGGCTCGGCTTCCAGAATTTCTACGCGATCACCCGTTACAACATCTCCAAGCACTACGCGATGGCAGTGCACCAGCTCGCCGAGGCGATCGCCGGACGCAGCGTGCCCGACGCGCCCGCGACGGCGGCCGGCGGCGGCCAGCCCGGCGCATGAAGCCGCTGCTCGCGGCGCTGTTGCTGCCGGCCCTGGTCGCCTGTACGAGCGCGCCGAAGAAGCCGGCGCCGGCCGCGGCATCCAGCGCACCGGCGGCGGCGAAAGCCAGCGCAGCGCCATCGGCGCGCAAGGTCTCGCCGTACGCGCCCGCGCAGGAGGATCCGAACACGCGCGGCCACTACACCGCCGGCGGCCTGTATCGCCCCGGTGTGCCCGACAGCACCCCCGGCTACGTCCCCGACGTCGACCTGATTCCGGAGCCGGAAGTGGTCGCCGAGCCGCGCTCGAAGGCCGGCAACCGCGCCAGCTACACCGTGCTCGGCAAGCGTTACCACGTGCTTGCCGATAACGCCGGTTACGCCGAGCAGGGCCTGGCTTCGTACTACGGCAGCAAGTTCCACGGTCGCCGCACCTCCAACCTGGAGGTGTACGACATGAACGCGTTCACCGCGGCGCACAAGACCCTGCCGCTGCCCAGCTTCGCCCGCGTCACCAACCTGGACAACGGCAAGTCGGTGGTCGTGCGGGTCAACGACCGCGGCCCGTTCCACGCCGGCCGCATCGTTGACCTGAGCTACGCCGCCGCGGTCAAGCTCGGCATCACCCAGCGCGGCACTGGCCGGGTCGAGGTGCGCGCGCTACTGCCAGGCGATGACGCAACTTCATACGCGAAAGTCGCGATGCCGCCGGTTCCGGCCGCGCCGCGGGCGAGCACGATGGACACGCTGCTCGCGGCCCTGCCGATCGCCAGCGCCGGTGCCCTCGTGTTGCCGCCGGGGGTGCGCATTGCCACCGGCAAGCCGACCCGCCTCAACGTTGCCGCCGCCGCGCCCGTGCCCGCAGCGGCGCCAGCGATCGCGACGCCATTGCAGGCGCCGGCGATCACCGCGGATGCGGCCGAAAGTGCCAGCCCGGCCGCCGCGACCCCGGACTGGCGCTTCGACATGCACCAGACCGGCAGGACCATGACCGCCGACGAGTTCGATGCGTGGATGAAGACGCGCCAGGTGCGAGTGGCGACCGGGCAGCCGGGCACGCCCGCGGCCGCGGTGGTCACCCCCGCAGTCACAGCTGCTCCGGCCTTCGCAACGCCCGTTGCCGCCGCACCCGCGCCGTCCGCGGCCGCCGCCGATGCGATCACGCTGCAGATCGCCAGCTTCAGTGCGCGCGGCAATGCCGATCGCGCGCTGGCGATGCTGCACGGCGCCGGCATCGGCCAGGCCCGGCTGCTGGACGGCAACGCCAACGGCCAGCAGGTCTGGCGCCTGCGCGTCGGTCCGCTGGATGCGGCGAGCGCCCCGCAACTGGCCAGTCGCATCGCCGGTCTCGGCTTCGGCCCGCCGCAGCGCGTGCGCGATTGATCCTTCACCATTTTTTGCCACACATGCCGGCCTCGCGCCGGCCCCCCGGAGTAGTTGAGTCACGATGAAAGCCCGCATGAACTTCCCCGCCCTCGCCCGGGCCGCCGCGCTCGCCGGCGTGTCCACCTTCGTCGTCGGCCTCGCCTTCGCCCAGGCGCCCTCCGCGCCGCCGAAGCCGGCCGAACTGCGCCCGGCCAGCGACTCGCTGCCGGTGCCACCGCCACCGGCGATCGTCGGCACCGCGTGGATCCTGATGGACGCCGCCAGCGGCAATGTCCTGGCCGGGGAGAACGTCGACCAGCAGGTCGCCCCCGCCAGCATCACCAAGGTCATGACCAGCTACGTGATCGCATCCGAGCTGGCCGGCGGCAAGGTCAAGGAAACCGACCAGGTGATGATGACCGAGAACGCCTGGCGCAGCGGCGGCGCCGGCACCGACGGCAGCTACTCGGGCTTTGAGGTCAACCAGACCGCGCCGCTGCTGGAGATGGAAAAAGGCATGGTGGTGCAGTCGGGCAACGACGCCGCGATCGCACTGGCCGAACACGTCGCCGGCAGCGTCGATGCCTTCGCCGCGCTGATGAACCAGTACGCCGCGCGCATCGGCATGAAGAACAGCCATTTCGTCAACCCGCACGGTCTGCCCGACGAGGCGCATCTGTCCAGCGCCCGCGACCTGGCGCTGCTCGGTCGCGCGCTGATCCAGGAGCACCCGAAGGCGTACTCGTACAACAAGATCAAGGAATACACCGTCGGGCCGATCACCCAGCCCAACCGCAACGTGCTGCTGTGGCGCGATGCCACCGTCGATGGGATCAAGACCGGCCACACCTCGGACGCGGGCTACTGCCTGATGGCATCGGCGCAACGCGGCGAGCAGCGCCTGATCTCGGTGGTGATGGGGTCGACGTCCGAGAAGCAGCGCGCCGATGACAGCCAGGCGCTGCTGAACTGGGGCTTCCGCTTCTTCGAGACCCACAAGCTGTTCGATGCCGGCAAACAGATCGCGCAGCAGAAGGTCTGGAAGGGCCAGGCCAACGAAGTCCAGCTCGGCGTGGCCGAGCCGCTGCTGGTGACGCTGCCGCGCGGCAAGTACGACCAGCTCAAGCCGATGATGGACGTGCCCACGCTGCTGGTCGCGCCGATCACCGCCGGGCAGGCGATCGGCACCGTCAAGGTGATGCTCGACGGCAAGGTGATCGCCCAGCGTCCGCTGGTGGCGATCAGCGCGATCGAGCAAGCCGGCTTCTTCAAGCGCCTGTGGCACGAACTGCTGATGTGGTGGGAGTCGGAGTGACGCGCGGCTGATGCCGCAAGTGCGAACACGCAAGGCCGGCGAAAGCCGGCCTTGTCGTTGATGGTCACCGCGCAGCGTTTGCGGGTGGATCGCCGAGGCCCCGGGTGCGCGGCGCTTACCCGGGCTACAGCAGCCGGCACGCCTGGCAGGAACGGGATCGATCCATCAACCGCGCCTGGTCGCCACGATCCGCCAGTTGTTGAACGGCGTGTTGCCGTACAGGGCGGTGAACTGCGACTCCAGTCCGGCAGCGTCGAGCCGCGCGCGCAGCGCCTCGGCATTCGGGTACTGCTTGGGGGCTGCATTCATCCAGCCGAGCACCCGCGCAAACGCGTCGGCTGCGTGGCTCAGGTGCGCGCGGCGGCCGCCGTCGGCCAGGCCGGTGCGGATCACCAGCCGCGCACCGGGGGCGAGCATCGCCACCGCGCCATCGAGCAGGCGCCCCTGCGCCTCGGGCGTGAGGTACTGCAACACGTCGAGAATCGCCACGCTGCCGCGGTGCGCGGGCAGTTCGCGTGCGAGATCGACGCACGCGAACGACGCATCTGACAGCGCGCCGCGTGACGCGGCGGCCGTGGCGCGGGCAATCTTGCCCGCGTCGTTGTCGACCCCGCGGTACGGCAGCGCGATGCCGTCGGCACGCAGCGCATGCGCGAGCAGCCCCAACCCGCAACCCAGGTCCAGCAGCGGTGCCTGGCTGTCGCGCAACGCGTCGCACACGCCGGGATACAGCGGATCGCTGGCGAGCTTGCCGCGGCTGTAGTGGTAGTCCCAGCGGCTGGTAAATGAGCGGTCGCGGGCAAACGCATCGGCGATCGCGGTCGCGCGTTGGCGGCCCAGCGGCCGCGTCGGCGCAGCGGTCGTACTCACCAATGCCGTCTCACTCGGCGCCACCGAGCAGCCGCCGCGCGACCGGCAGCGCGCGCTCGGTCCACAGCGCGTACATGGCCGCGGATGGATGCAGCGCATCGTCGACCAGCATCGCCTCCTGCGCGCCGCGCTCGCGGCTGACCGCGGTGATGTCGACGAACGCGACCCCGCGCCGTGCGCACTCCGCGGCCGCGGTGGCGTTGTAGGCGTCCAGTTGCGCCGCGATCTGCGCCGCGTCGCGCCCCTGCGCCCGCGCGAACGGGGTCACGCCCCAGTCCGGGATCGACAGCACCAGCACCCGGTCGGCACGACCGCCGGCGAATCCGATCGCGCGCTCCAGCAATGCCGCGAACTGCTCACGGTATTCGACGACGTCGCGCCCGCGGTACTGGTTGTTGACCCCGATCGCGAGGCTGACGAAGTCGAAGTGGCCCAGCGGTTCGGCCGCATCGAGCGCCGCGGCCAACTCGTCGGTGGTCCAGCCGGTGGTGGCGATGATGCGCGGTTCGCCCAGCGCGATGCCCTCGGCACGCAGCTCGCGCGCCAGTTGCACCGGCCAGCGTCCGTCCTCCGCCACGCCTTCGCCGATCGTGTAGCTGTCGCCCAGTGCGAGGTAGCTCATGGTGGTGGTGCCTTGGCCGGTGGGGGTGGTGACGCAGCCGCCGGCCAGCAGCACCAGGGCAAGACTCATGACCGCATTACGCCAACGCCGCATCGCGTTCTCCGGTGGGGTGATGGGGATGCGCATGCGCATCGGCGCGACGCTGCAGCACGCGTTCGATGCGGTCGAACACCTCGCGCAACTGCTCCGGCGGCGGCAGCAGGGTCACGCGGAAGTGGTCGCGGTAGGGCACGTTGAAACTCGATCCGGGCACCACCAGCACGTCCTGGGTTTCCAGCAGCTCCAGCGCGAACGCGTGGTCGTCGAACCCGCGCGCTGCCGCACCGACCACCGCCGGGAACGCGTACAGCGCGCCTGCCGGCGTAACCAGCTGCAGGTGCTCGCTGCGGCCGACGGCATCAATCACCGCGCGCCGCGCCTCGAACAGGCGCCCGCCCGGAGCGCACAGCTCGCCGATCGTGTCCTGCCCGTGCAGCGCCGCCTCGATCGCGAACTGCCCCGGCACGTTCGCGCACAGCCGCAGCGCGCCGAGCAGGTCCAGCGCATGGTGGAAGTCGCCGACCTCGCGCGCGTCGCCCGACAGCACCGCCCAGCCGATCCGCCAGCCGCACGCGCGGTGGACCTTGCTCAGTCCGCCGAACGACAGGCACGGCACGTCGCCGGCCAGCGGCGCCAGCGGCTCGAAACGCGCGCCGTCGAACAGCACCGCGTCGTAGATCTCGTCGCTCAGCAGCAGCAGCCGGTGGCGCCGCGCGATGTCGACGATCCGCTGCAGCAGCGCGCGCGGGTAGACCGCGCCGGTCGGGTTGTTCGGGTTGATCAGCACGATCGCGCGGGTGCGGCTCGACACCAGCCGCTCGATCTCCTCGGGATCGGGCAGGAAGCCGTTTTCGGCGGCGCAGCGGTAATACACCGGGCGGCCGTCGTTGAGGATCGTGGCCGCGCTCCACAGCGGGTAGTCCGGCGACGGCAGCAGCACCTCGTCGCCGGGGTTGAGCAGCGCGCGCAGCGACAGGTCGATCAGCTCGCTGACGCCGTTGCCGATGAACACTTCTTCGGCGGATACACCCTGAATGCCGCGGTCCTGCTGCTGCATGACAACCGCCTCGCGGGCAGGAAAAATACCCTTCTGATGGCTATACGGTTCCGCCTGCGCAAGATTTTCGATCATGGCCAGCCGCATCGTCTCCGGGGTGCGAAAACCGAACAGGCCCGGGTTGCCGATGTTCAGCGATATGATCTCGTAACCGCGACGCTCCAGTTCATGCG
Source organism: Lysobacter sp. (assembly GCA_035465455.1). Taxonomy (GTDB): domain Bacteria; phylum Pseudomonadota; class Gammaproteobacteria; order Xanthomonadales; family Xanthomonadaceae; genus Lysobacter_K. The sequence goes on along the minus strand of DATHRJ010000214.1, from coordinate 32 downwards.
CGTGATTGGCGAGCTGCCCGCGAATTTCATAT
>DATHRJ010000213.1:0-8067 GCA_035465455.1 Lysobacter sp. | reverse complement strand
GCACGGGCTGCGCTCTTAAGCCGTCCGCCTAGCGGGCCCTCCTCGAAAACTGGACCCCAGCTGCACGGCGGGGCGGGATAGCATGGCGATCGACGATATTCTCGACGAACACGAACAGAGCGAACGCGTTCTTGAATGGCTTCGCCGCAACGGTGCCGGGTTGTTCGGTGGCGTGCTGCTGGGCCTGGCTGCCATTGGCGGCTGGAAATTCTGGGAACAGCGCCAGCAGCAGCAGCAATACGAGTTGGCCGACCGGTACCAGGCCGCACTGGATGCTGTCGAAGCCAGCGACGAGCAGGCCCCGTCCAAGGTCGATGCGCTGGGGGACAGCGTGTATGCCTCGCTGGCCCGGCTGCAACTGGCGGCTGCCCAGGCGGATGCCGGCAAGCGCGACGCCGCGATCGCGACCCTGAAAGCCGTTTCGGCCGACGACCCGGGCGTTGCTTCGATCGTCGACCAGCGACTGGCTCGCCTGTTGATCGATGCGGAGCAGCCGGAGGCTGCGGTGAAGCTGCTCGCCGACAACGATACACCGGCAGCATTGGAGATTCGCGGTGATGCGCACCATGCGCTGGGCGATCGCGAAGCCGCCCGGGCAAGCTATATGCAGGCGCTGGCGAAGCTGGATATCGGCTCGCCCCAGCGCCGCCTGCTGGAACTGAAGCTCACACAAGTCGGCGGCATCCCCGCCACGACCGAGGCCACGTCTTGATGAAGTCCGCAACGATCATCCGCACTGAATCCGGCGCAGCAACGGCCCGGCAGTTCTCCCGCGCCGGTATCGTGCTGCTATGCGTCGTCGCGCTGGGTGGCTGCACTACCGTCCGGGGATGGTTCGGTGGCAAGGGCGATGCCAAGGCCAACGAGCCTGCAGCGCTGGTCGACATCACGCCGTCTGCCAGCGTCGCACGGCTCTGGACGGCGGGCGTGGGCAAGGGCGAAGGCCGGCTCGGGGCGCGTCAAGGCCCGGCCGTGCTGGACGGCCGCGTCTACGCCGCCGCGGTGCGGGGCGGTGTTCATGCGCTCGACCTGCAGACCGGCAAGCGCGTGTGGTCCCATGAAAGTAAAGTGCGCCTCAGCGGCGGCCCCGGGGTCGGCGACGGCCTGGTCGTGGTCGGCGGACTCGATGGCGAAGTGATTGCGCTGGATGCTCAGACCGGTGTCGAGAAGTGGCAGGCGCAGGTACCCAACGAGGTGATCGCCGCGCCCGCCATTGGCCGCGGCCTGGTGTATGTCCGCTCGAACGACGGCCGCGTCACCGCATTCGACGCCGCCACGGGCGAGCGCAGGTGGTTCTGGAACCGCAACGTGCCGATGCTCTCGGTGCGGGGCAATTCCGCGCCCGTGCTGGGCCCGGGTTTCCTGTTCGTTGGAAACGACGATGGCACCGTCAGCGCACTGACGGCCGGCGATGGCGCGCCGTTGTGGGATCAGGCGGTTGCGCAGCCCGAGGGCCGGACCGAGCTGGACCGCATGGCTGATGTCGACGGAACGCCGGTCCTGGACGGTAGCGCACTGTTCGCGAGCAGCTTCAAGGGCCAGACCATCGCGATCGATGCTCCGAGCGGTAACCCGATCTGGGCAAGCCCGCACGGAGGATCGGGCCGCGTGGCTGTCGGCCCGTCGACCGTGGTGGTCGCGGATCGGGACGGCGCCGTGTTCGGGCTCGACAAGCAGGGCGGCAATGCGTTGTGGCAGCAACCAGCGCTCGCTCGACGAGTCCTCTCCGGCGCTGCGATCCATGGCGACTATGCCGTCGTTGGCGACTTCGACGGTTACCTGCACTGGCTGGACCTGAGCACTGGCGAGTTCGTCGCGCGGCAACGCGCCGGCGGTGCCGCGCTACGCGCCGCGCCGGTCGTGGCCGATGGCGTGCTGGTGGCACAGAACATCAATGGCGACCTGAGCGCATACCGCATCGGGCAGTAACCGGCCGGGGGAATCCACCCGGCCCAACCTCGGCGATCGTCGAGGGGCTTTTTCAACATCGGGTAGGTCCTCATGCTTCCGTTAGTCGCGCTCGTTGGTCGTCCCAACGTCGGAAAATCCACGTTGTTCAATGCGCTCACGCGCAGCCGCGACGCGCTGGTCCACGACCAGCCGGGGGTGACCCGTGACCGTCACTATGGCGTCTGCCGGCCCGAGGGCCTGCGCACATTCGCCGTGGTCGACACCGGCGGCATCGCCGGTGAGGACGAGGGCCTGGTCGGCGCCACCGCGCGACAGGCGCGGGCGGCGGCGGAAGAAGCCGACCTGGTGCTGTTCATCGTCGATGGCCGCGAAGGCCCCTCGACCATGGACGACGACATCCTCGCCTGGCTGCGCCGCGCCGCGCGCCCGACGCTGCTGGTGATCAACAAGACCGACGGCATCGATGTCCAGGCTGCGATCAACGAGTTCGCGCGTTACGGCTTCAAGGACGTGGTGGCGATCTCGTCGGCGCACCGTCAGGGCATCGACACCCTGCTGGAGCAGGTGGTCGCGCGACTGCCGGAAGAGGGCACCTCCGCCCAGCTCGACAGCGACCCGTCGCGCATCCGGGTGGCCTTCATCGGCCGACCGAACGTCGGCAAGTCGACGCTCGTGAACCGGCTGCTGGGCGAGGAGCGGATGATCGCGTCCGAAGTGCCGGGAACCACCCGCGACTCGGTCGCGATCGACATGGAGCGCGAGGGCCGCCTCTACCGCTTGATCGATACAGCCGGAGTGCGTCGCAAGGCGAAGGTGGAGGAGGCGGTCGAGAAGTTCTCGATCATCAAGACCCTGCAGACGATCGAGCACTGCCAGGTGGTGGTGGTCATGCTCGACGCCGGTGAAGGCGTCACCGACCAGGACGCCAGCGTGCTGGGCTATGCGCTGGACGCCGGCCGCGCGCTCGTGGTCGCGGTCAACAAGTGGGACGGGCAGAGCGACTACCAGCGCCAGCAGGCCGAGTCGCTGCTGGAGCGCAAGCTCATCTTCGTGCCGTGGGCCGAGCGGGTGCGCATCAGCGCACTGCACGGTTCCGGCCTGGGCGAACTGTTCAAGGCGATCCACCGCGCGCACGCGTCCGCGACGATCGAGATCGGCACCAGCGAGGTCACCAAGGCGCTGGAAATCGCCTACGAGACCAACCCGCCGCCGGTCGTGCGCGGCCATGTCGCCAAGCTGCGCTTCGCCCACCCCAGCGGCACCAATCCGCCGACATTCGTGGTGCACGGCAATCGCCTGCGCACGCTGAGCGAAAGCTACAAGCGCTATCTGGAAAACTTCTTCCGCAAGCGCTTCAAGCTGGTCGGGACGCCGATCCGCTTCTTCTTCAAGGAAGGCACCAACCCCTACGAGGGCAAGAAGAACGTGCTCACCGACAAGCAGGTCGCCAAGAAGCGCCGGCTGATCCGGCACGTCAAACGCGGCAAGTGACCGCCTGCCGCTGCCCGCAGCGTGTTTCCGCGACGGCATCAACCCGGCACCGAAGATTCCATCCTGATGATTGCGCCTGACCAGATCACCCTGGGCATCCTCGCCGGAGGTCTTGCTACACGCCTGGGAGGCGCGGACAAGGCCTGGCTGCAGCGCGACGGAATCGACCAGGCGACGCATTGGCGCGACCGGTTCGCCGGCGAGGTCGGCGCGATGCTGATCAGTGCCAATCGCCAGTTGCAGCGCTGCGCCCTCGCAGGCCTCGAACCGGTACCTGACCGTCTTCCTGGCAACCTCGGTCCTCTGGCGGGCCTGGATGCACTGGCCGATGCCTGCCGCACGCCGTGGCTGCTGACGATCCCGGTGGATGTGGTGGAAGTCGGACCGTACCTGCTTGCTGGCCTGATCGATGCCGCGAACGCCGGCGGCGCCTGCGCATGCGACGACGATGGCCTGCAGCCGCTGGTCGCGCTGTGGCGCGTGGATGCGTTGCGCGCTGCCGTGGCGGCGGCCCTGGCGGCGGACGAGCTGGCGGTGCAGGCGCTGCAACGGCGGCTCGACATCGTCCAGGTGCATTTCCCGGGCCTGCGCTTTGGCAATCTCAACACGCCAGCGGACCTGTCCGCGGCCGGGTTCGTGCCCGGATGAGTGGCGATGCCGGCATCGCATTCGCCGATGCGCTTGTGATCATCGATGAGGTCGCGGCCGGGCATCGCCTTGCCAGTGAGTCCCTCGCGCTTCCACGGACCCACGGCCGCGTGTTGGCCCGGCCGGTGCGGGCGCCGGAAAGCGCCACCAACGAGGCGACACTGCTGGATGCGGGGCAGGTGCTGACACCGGACCAGGTAGCGCTCGCGGCTTCATTGGGGCTTGCGTCACTGCAGGTCGCGCGCAAGCCGACAGTGGCGGTGTTCACCAGTGGCGACCATCTGGTCGAGCCCGGCATGCCGCTGGAACCAGGGCAAGCCTACGACAGCAATCGTGAGTTGTTGATGGGCCTGCTGCGTGCGGACGGACTGGAACCAACCGCGTGGCCGCGCCTTCCCGGCGATCCGCGACAGGTCGAGATCGCGCTGCGCGACGCGGGGTGTGCATTCGACCTGATCATCGCCTGCGGCGATGTCCTGGCAGGGGCGCACGATCATGTCGCAGCAGTACTGGCGCAGTTTGGGCAGCAGCATTTCCGGGACGTGCAGATGCATCCGGGCGGGCATGTGCTGTTCGGAAGCCTGGACCAGGCGCGGCTTTTCGCGCTTGCGGGCGATCCGCTCGCGGTACTGGCGACGTACCTGACCCTGGGTCGTGCCCTGATCGATGGGCTGCAGGGGCGCGTGGACTCCCGGCCAGTCTGGCACGCGCGATTGACGGGCCCGGTCGAAAAAGCGAGCCCGCGGCGCGAGTTCCGGCACGCCCGCGTTTTCAGTGATCGTGGCGGGCAACTGCTGGCGGAAGCCGGACCCAAGACCGTGGCGGCGCCGAACGCATTCATCGTCCTGCCCGAGGCCACACGGCACCTGGCAGCCGGCGATGCGGTGGAGGTAGTGGGCTACCACTGACGATCGAACGCAGCAGCGGGTTTCGCCATCGCGGCGTTGCATGCCCCGGTGGCGCGATAATGCGCCCATGACGATCGAACGGATTTCCCCGGCGGAAGCCTTGCGTCGCCACCAGACAGGCGCGGTCCTGGTCGATGTGCGCGAGCCACATGAGCACGCCACCGGCCACGCGGCGGCGGCGTTGTGCATCGCCCGCGGCAGGCTGGAGGCCGCGCCACAGGCGGCACTGCCCGATCGCACGGCCCAGGTGATCCTGATCTGCGAACTTGGAGGCCGCTCACTGCAGGCGGCCGAGGTGCTCGCCGCCGCCGGTTACGCCCACCTGGCATCGGTGGACGGCGGCTTTGCGCGCTGGGCCGCCGAAGGCCTGCCGACCGCCCGGCCGGATCCCGGCGACCTCGGCCCCGACGCCGATTTCCACGAGCGCTATTCACGCCACCTGCGCCTGCCCGAGGTCGGTGAAGCCGGCCAGCGCAAGCTGCAGGCCGCGCGCGTGGCGATGGTCGGGGCCGGCGGACTCGGCTCGCCGGCCGCGTTCTACCTCGCCGCTGCGGGCGTCGGGACGCTGGTCCTGGCCGACGACGATGTCGTCGACCGCAGCAACCTGCAGCGGCAGATCCTGCACACCGATGCGCGCGTCGGCATGAGCAAGGTGGCGTCGGCACGCGTGGCGTTGCTGGCGCTGAACCCGCAGGTCCAGGTCGAACTGCTCGAGGAGCGGATCACTGCCGACAACGTCGAACGCCTGATCGGAGGCGCCGATGTGGTGCTCGATGGCGCCGACAATTTTCCGGTGCGCTACCTGCTCAACGATGCCTGCGTGAAGCTCGCCAAGCCACTGGTGTACGGCGCCGTGCACCGTTTCGAGGGGCAGGTGAGCGTGTTCGATGCTGGCCGCCAGCCTGGCGTCGCCCCCTGTTACCGCTGCCTGTTCCCGCAGCCGCCACCGCCGGAAGCGGCGCCCAGTTGCAGCGAGTCCGGGGTGCTGGGCGTGCTGCCGGGCGTGATCGGCCTGCTGCAGGCGACCGAGGTCATCAAGCTGATCCTTGGCCTTGGCCAACCGCTGACAGGACGCCTGCTGCACTTCGACGCACTGGGATTGCGGTTCCGGGAAACCCGCCTGTCGGCCGATCCGGACTGCGCCATGTGCGCGCCGGGCCTGGCATTCCCCGGCTATGCCGATTACCAGCGGTTCTGTGCCGGATAGCTACTCCGGTGGATCCTGACGGTTCACGAAATCGACGATCGCCTGCCGGTACCCGGGCCCGTACGACAGCGTGTTGTGGTCGGTGCCGGGCAACGCCACCACCTGCGGTCGAACCGGCAGCGACTCGGCCAGCTGCATGGTGCGTTCCGCCGGGACGATCCGGTCGTTGCTGGCGCGCACGATCAGCACCGGCCCGCGGTAGTGCTTGAGGTGGCGGGCGGACTCGTAACGGTCGCGCAGCAGCCAGCGCACCGGCAGGAACGAGTAGTGGGTCTGCGCCAGCCGCGCCATGCTGTCGAATGGGGTGATCAGCACCAGTCTTGCCACCGGGCGGCGTGCGGCCAGATGGCTGGCAACCCCGCTGCCGAGGCTGCGTCCGATCACCGTGATCGAGCCGTCGGGATGCCTCGACCGGACCAGGTCGTACAAAGCCAGCGCATCGGCGGTGAGCGCCCGCTCACCGGGCACGCCATCGCTGGCGCCATACCCGCGGTAGGCCGCCAGGTAGCTGCTGTGGCCGGGAAGCCACTGCGCAAGCTCGGCCCGCATCGCCTGGACCGGTTCGGCATTGCCGCCGAAGTAGATCACTGCATCCCGTTTGCCCGGATTGACCACCCAGCCGCGCAGCACGACGTCCTCGACCGGTAGCTCGAGATTCGTCGGAGGCAGGTCCGCGTGGGTGAACTGCGGGAAATAGATGAAATCCCGCTGCCTGAAGAAGACCCACGCCGACAGGGCCGCGTATAGCAGTACCAGTACCAGCAGCAGGCTCAACAAGGTCTTGAACACGCAGCTTCAGTCCCGCTCGCGCCGCGAAACGGCCGCCGATTGGCCCGGCGGCTCATCGCGGTGGCGCCGGGCCTGCCACTGTTTGAATGGCATCCCGTAGACGGCCTCGCGCGCTTCGTCGCAGGTCATGGTGATCCCGCGCGTTTCGGCGGCCTCGCGGTACCAGTCGGCCAGGCAGTTGCGGCAGAAGCCGGCGACCGCCATCAGGTCTTCGTTACCAACGTCCGGGCGTTCCTGCACCAGGTGCTGGACGAGACGGCGGTAGGTGGCCGCTTCGATCTGGATGGTGTCGAGGTCGGGCTTGGTCATGATCGGACTCCGGCAGTCGCATCGATGGTGCCTGGTTGATCGTATGCGCAGTGCGATGCCAACGGCAGGCAAGGGCAGGCCTGTTCGCGATCGGCGATAATGCGGCTGGTTTCCGCACAGCACCTACGAATGACGTCCACCACTTCCACTGCACGGCTGCTCGACGGCAAGCGCATCGCCGAAGATCTGCTGGACAACCTCAAAGCTCGCGTCGACGTGCGCGTGGCGGCTGGCAAGTCGCGCCCCGGGTTGGCCGTGGTGCTGGTGGGCCGCGACCCCGCCTCGGCGGTGTACGTGCGCAACAAGCGCCGTGCCGCGGAGAAGGTCGGCATCCGCGCGATCGACCACGACCTGCCTGAAGGCACCAGCGACGCCGAACTGCTCGCGCTGATCGACCGGCTCAACGCCGACCCGACGGTGCACGGGATCCTCGTTCAGCTGCCGCTTCCGGACCGGCGCGATGCCACGGACCTGATCAACCGGATCGACCCGGACAAGGACGTCGACGGCTTCCACCCCGAGAACGTGGGCCGGCTGGCGCTGCGCCAGTTCGGACTCCGCCCCTGCACGCCGCGCGGCATCACCACCTTGCTGGCCTATACCGACCGGCCGGTGCGCGGCGCCAGCGCGACAATCGTCGGCGTGTCCAACCACGTCGGGCGGCCGATGATGCTGGAGCTGCTGATCGCCGGTTGCACCACGACGTGCTGCCACAAGTTCACCCCGCCGGAGGTGCTGGAGGCATCGGTGCGGGGCGCCGACATCCTGGTGGTGGCGGTCGGGCGGCCACAGCTGATCCCGGGC
>DATHRJ010000212.1:0-5732 GCA_035465455.1 Lysobacter sp. | reverse complement strand
CGCGCACGAGGTGCTCAACGCCAAGCAGCATGAGCGCGAGGCGCAGATCATCGCCCAGGCCGGCCGCCCCGGTGCGATCACGATCGCGACCAACATGGCCGGCCGCGGCACCGACATCGTGCTGGGTGGATCGCTGGAGGCCGAACTGGCCGAACTGGAGGCATCGACCGGCGCCGAAGTGGACGAGGTCACCAGGGCGCGCCTGAAGGCCGACTGGCAGCAGCGTCACGATGCGGTCAAGGCCGCCGGCGGCCTGCACATCGTCGGCACCGAGCGCCACGAGTCGCGGCGCATCGACAACCAGCTGCGCGGTCGCGCCGGTCGTCAGGGCGACCCGGGTTCCTCGCGTTTCTACCTCTCGCTGGAAGACAACCTGATGCGGATCTTCGCCGCCGACTGGGTGCAGAAGGTGATGGAGCGGATGGGGCTGAAGGAAGACGACATCATCGAAAGCCCGCTGGTGACCAAGCAGATCGCCAACGCGCAGCGCAAGGTCGAGGCGCACAACTTCGACATCCGCAAGAACCTGCTCGACTTCGACGACGTCAACAACGACCAGCGCAAGGTGATCTACGGCCAGCGCAACGAACTGCTCGAAGCCGAGGACGTGCACGAGAACATCGAGGGCATCCGCGGCGACGTCGTGGCCGACATCGTGGCGCGGTTCGTACCGCCCGGGTCGGTCGACGAGCAGTGGGACCTGCCGGGACTGGAGGCCACGCTTGCCCAGGAACTGGGCCTGCAGCTGTCGCTGCAGGACCTGGTCAAGAGCCGCGCCGAACTCGACGCCGAGGACATTGCCGAGCACGTGACCGAAGAAGTCGGCCGCTACCTCGCCGATCGCGAGGCGCAGCTCGGGCCGGAGACGATGCGCATGCTCGAGAAGCACATCATGCTCAACGTGCTCGACCAGAACTGGAAGGAGCACCTTGCGCGCATGGACTACCTGCGCCAGGGCATCCACCTGCGCGGCTATGCGCAGAAGCAGCCGAAGCAGGAGTACAAGAAGGAAGCGTTCGAGCTTTTCAGCGACATGCTCGAGAAGGTCAAGCTCGAAGTGGTGACCATGCTCGCGCGGGTGCGCATCCGCAACGAGGACGAGGTCGCCGCGCTGGAAGCCGAGGAGCGCCGCCAGGCCCAGGCCCAGGCGCAGCAGATGCAGTTCCAGCATGCCAGCGCCGGTGGCTACAGCGCCGACGAGGAGGCCGAGCAGGTCCGTCTCGCCGGTGCCGGTGCCGCCGCCGGAGCCGCGGCGGCCGTTGCCGCGCCCAAGATCGGCCGCAACGAGCCGTGCCCGTGCGGCAGCGGCAAGAAGTACAAGCATTGCCATGGGCAGCTCGGCTGATCCGAGGCCCGGCGCCGGCCGCGTTCCCCGTTGCGACGGGGCAGCGGCGGCAGCGTGGCGCATGCGGGCGATGGCCGCGGTGCGCGGAGGCAGGATGGTAGGCAGGCTGCGGCTGCGCCCGGCCATTGCGCGCGACCGGGACGAAGCGGCGCCGGTACACGGATGACCGACCCGGCCCCGACCAGCACGGTGGACGTGGTTGCCGGTGTCATTCGCGACCCCCGCGGCCGCGTCCTGCTGGCGCGGCGCACCGAGGGCCGCGACCTGGCCGGCCTGTGGGAATTCCCCGGGGGCAAGTGCGAGCCGGGCGAGAGCCATGAGGCGGCGCTGCGGCGCGAACTGCTCGAGGAGCTCGGCATCGAGGCGGAGGTTGGTCCGCGCGTGATCACGGTCCCGCAGGTCTACCCGACCAAGCGATTGCGTCTTGATGTTCACGAGATCAGCCGCTGGCAAGGCCAGGCCCGCGGCATCGAAGGCCAGGCGCTGTTGTGGGTGCCACCGGAGAAGCTGCCCCGTTATGCGATGCCGCCGGCCGATCGTCCGGTCGTCGCCGCCCTGCTGCAGCCGGATCGCTACCTGGTCACCCCCGATCCCGACGATGACGCCGGCTGGCTGGCCGGACTGGACCAGGCCCTGGCCACCGGCATCGGCCGCGTGCAGTTGCGCGCGCCAACCGTGGCGTCCGCGCGCTGGCGGGGGCTGGTGGCTGCCGCCGTCGCCCGCTGCCGCGGCGCGGGTGCCGAAGTGCTGGTCAATGGCGATGCCGAACTGGCGCGCACCCACGGTATCGGGCTGCACCTGCGCGCGTCGCAATTGCGCGCGCTGGGACGGCGACCGCTGCCGGACGACAGCGTGCTGGCCGCCTCCTGCCATGACCTGGAGGAACTGCGCATGGCCGAGGGACTCGGCTGCCAGTTTGCCGTGGTCGGCGCGGTCAAGCGCACCGCCAGCCACCCCGGTGCCAGCGGCATGGGCTGGGACGGCTTCGCGGCGTTGCGCGAGCAGGTGTCGTTGCCGCTCTACGCGATCGGCGGGCTCGCTGCAGGTGACCTTGCCGAAGCGCGTCGCCACGGCGCGCAGGGAATCGCCGCGATCCGAGCACTGTGTCCTCAGCCGGTGTCCGCCTAGGGCGAAGCCGCGCGGGCGGGCAGGGTGGTGGCCGGGCGGTTACGCCGCCGCCAGCAGGCGATAGCGCCGGTCCAGCGCGGCGACATGGCGGTCCAGGGCCTCCAGCGAGCCGGTGTTGACGATCACGTCGTCGGCAATTGCCAGTCGCTGCGCGCGGTTGGCCTGCGCGGCGAGCATGCGCCCGGCGAGTGCGGCGTCAATGCCGTCACGTTGCATCAAGCGCGCGCGTTGCGTCTCCAGCGGCACGTCGACCACGAGAATGCGGTCGAGCCACGGATACGCCTCCCGCCCGCCGCCTTCGGCGAGCAGTGGAATCGCCGTCATCGCATACGGCCCGGTCGCCGCGGCGCATTGCTCGCGCAACTGCGCCCGCACCCGCGGATGCACGATGGCCTCGAGCCTTTGCCGCGCCTCCTGGTCGCCGAACACCCGGGCGCGCATCGCGGCGCGATCGAGCTGGTCATCGGGCCCGAGGACCTCCCGGCCGAACGCTGCGACGACGTCGGCCAATCCCGGCGATCCGGGAGCGACCGCATCGCGGGCGGCGACGTCGGCATCGGCCACTGTCACCCCGAGCGCCTCGAAGCGACGGGTGACCTCGCTCTTGCCCGAGGCGACGCCGCCGGTGATCGCCACCACGTAGGCACTCATGCGCGCGCGCCGTTGGCTGGCGAGCGGCGGGTTGCGTTGGCATCAGTCGCGGACGTGTTGGGCACTGCATTCCGGACCAGCGGCGATGGTATCGAGTGTAGCCATCCACACCGTGAGACACATCGGTCTGCGTCGCGTGCTCGCCCTCGCACGCGGAGACTGCGGCGAGGCATCCGCGGCAGCCCTGCACGGGAGCACTGGGCAGTCCACGCGACGGAGCGGAGCCGGTGGGTCGGTTGTGCGCCCGTGCCGGAAAACGCGCTATCGCCGGACGATCGGATCGCGGGCGAGCTCAAGCGTCGCACAGCGCCAGCTGGTCGAGCACCGATTCGCCGTAGCGCTCCAGCTTGCCGCTGCCGATGCCGGCGATGCGGCCCAGCTCGTCCAGCTCCCCCGGCGCAGCCTCGGCGATCGCGCGCAGGGTACTGTCGTGGAAGATCACGTAGGCCGGCACGTTCTGTTCGCGCGCGGTACTCGCGCGCCACTCGCGCAGCGCGTTGAAGCGCGCCATCGGTACCGGGGCGAGATCCATCGCGGCGGCGGCACCCGCGCCGGCGCGCGCGTTGCGCCCGCGTTGCCGCGGCGCCTTGGGTTGTTCGGTGCGGAAGCTCAGGGTGCGCTCGCCGCGCAGCACCGGGCTGCTGTCGGCGGTCAGGCACAGCGCGCCGTGGCGCTCGACGTCGGCCTCCAACAGCCCGCCGGCGACGAGCTGGCGGAACACGCTGCTCCACTGCCTGGCGTCCAGGTCGGAGCCGATGCCCCAGGTGCTGAGCTGGTCATGGCCGAACCGCTGCACCTTCTCGGTGGCGTTGCCGCGCAGGATGTCGATGACGTGCCCGGCGCCGAAACGCTGGCCGCTGCGGTATACGCACGACAGCGCCTTGCGCGCCGCTTCGGTGCCGTCCCAGCTCTGCGGCGGCTCCAGGCAGTTGTCGCAGTTGCCGCAGGCACCGGCATGCGACTCGCCGAACCAGCCCAGCAGCGACTGGCGACGGCAGCCGGTCGATTCGCAATAGCCCAGCAGCGCATCGAGCTTGCGCAGCTCCAGTTGCTTTCGCTGCTCGCCGGCTTCGCCCAGGTTGATCAGCTGGCGCAGGTTGACCACGTCGCCCAGGCCGTAGCTCAGCCACGCCTCGGCCGGTTCGCCGTCGCGGCCGGCGCGGCCGGTTTCCTGGTAGTAGCCCTCGATCGACTTGGGCAGGTCGATATGGGCGACAAAGCGCACGTCGGGTTTGTCGATGCCCATGCCGAACGCGATGGTGGCGACCATCACCACGCCGTCCTCGCGCAGGAACCGGCGCTGGTTGGCCGCACGCGCCGCCGCGTCCATGCCGGCGTGGTACGGCAGCGCATCGATGCCGGCCAGCTGCAGGTGCTCGGCGGTGGCGTCCACGCGCTTGCGCGAAAACGCGTAGACGATGCCGCTCTCACCACGATGCCCGGCGAGGAAATCGGTCAGCTGGCGGCGGCCATCGTCCTTGTGGACGATGCGGTAGGCGATGTTGGGGCGGTCGAACGAGCTGACGAACTCGCGCGCGTCCTCCAGCGACAGGCGCTCGGCGATCTCGCGCCGGGTCGGCGCATCGGCGGTCGCGGTCAGCGCGATGCGCGGGATGTCCGGCCAGCGCTCGTGCAGGATCGTGAGCTCGCGGTACTCGCGGCGGAAATCGTGGCCCCACTGCGAGACGCAGTGCGCCTCGTCGATCGCGAACAACGCGATCGAGGCGCGATCCAGCAGCGCCAGGCAGCGCGGGCTCAGCAGCCGCTCGGGGGCGACGTACAGCAGGTCCAGTTCACCGGCCAGCAGCGCGCGCTCGACCTCGCTGGCGGTCGCCGCATCCAGGGTGGAGTTGAGGTAGGCCGCGCGGACGCCAAGCTGGCGCATCGCCTCGACCTGGTCCTGCATCAGCGCGATCAGCGGCGATACCACGATTCCGCAGCCATCGCGCAACAGCGCCGGCAGCTGGTAGCACAGCGATTTGCCGCCGCCGGTCGGCATCAGCACCAGGGCATCGCCGCCGCCGGTGACGTGATCGACGATCTGCGCCTGCTCGCCGCGGAAGGCATCAAAACCAAAGACGGTGCGGAGCTGGGCGAGGGCGGCGTCGGACATGGCGCTAGGGTAGCAAGCGGCGGTCTCGCAGCCCTGCGGAAACTGGTTCAGTTCGGGTCGGAAAACTTGCCGCGCGAGCGTCGTCCGTCGCCGCTCCTGTAGCCCGGGTAAGCGCAGCGCACCCGGGGGCTCGGCGGTCTTCACGGACCTCTGCGCGGTCCCGGGTGCGCTGCGCTTACCCGGGCTACGGGGCGGCCGGCCCCTACTGCAGCAGCGAGCGCAGCATCCAGGCGTACTTCTCGTGGGTCTGCAGGCGCTGGGTCAGCAAATCCACGGTCGGGTCGTCGCCGGCATCGTCGGCGGTTTTGAGCACCTTGCGCGCGGTGCGCGCGACCGCCTCGTTGCCGACCGTGAGCTGGCGCACCATCTCGCGCCAGTCCGGGGCCTCGGCGAGCCCGGGTTCCTCGGGCAGCGAACTCAGGCGGATGAACTCCGCGTACGACCCCGGGGCGTTGAAGCCCAGCGCCCGCGTGCGCTCGGCGATCTCGTCCAGGG
>DATHRJ010000211.1:0-1894 GCA_035465455.1 Lysobacter sp. | reverse complement strand
CGCAGGTCGGCGTTGTCCTCGCGCAGCTGCAGCCGGTACTCGGCGCGGCTGGTGAACATGCGGTACGGCTCGGTCGTGCCGTGGGTGATCAGGTCGTCGACCAGCACGCCCAGGTACGCCTCGTCGCGGCGCGGGCTCCAGCCATCAAGGCCGCGGACGAAGCGCGCGGCGTTGACGCCGGCCAGCAGGCCCTGGGCCGCAGCTTCCTCGTACCCGGTCGTGCCGTTGATCTGTCCGGCGAAGAACAGACCGGCAACCGCCTTGGTCTCCAGCGTCGCCCTGAGCCCGCGCGGATCGAAGTAGTCGTACTCGATCGCATAGCCGGCGCGGGTGATGTGCGCGCGTTCGAACCCGGCGATGCTGCGCACCAGCGCCAGCTGCACGTCGAACGGCAGCGAGGTCGAGATGCCGTTGGGGTAGATCTCGCTGACGTCCAGGCCCTCGGGCTCGACGAAGATCTGGTGGCTGGCCTTGTCGGCGAAACGCACCACCTTGTCCTCGATCGACGGGCAGTAGCGCGGGCCGGTGCCCTCGATCTGGCCGCTGTACAGCGGCGAGCGGTGCAGCGCGCCGCGGATGATCTCGTGGGTGCGCTCGGAGGTGTGGGTGATCCAGCACGAGACCTGGCGCGGATGGTCGGCGCTGCTGCCGGTGAACGACATCACCGGGCGCGGGTCGTCGCCTGGCTGCTCGTCCATCACCGAATAATCCAGGCTGCGGCCGTCGATCCGCGGCGGGGTGCCGGTCTTGAGCCGGTCGACCACGAACGGGCCGTCGCGCAGGCGCGCGGCCAGCGTGGTCGCGGGCGGGTCGCCCGCGCGGCCCGCGGCGTACGTGGACTGGCCGACGTGGACCTTGCCGGCGAGGAAGGTGCCCGCGGTCAGCACCACCGCGGGCGCGACAAAACGCAGGCCGGACTGGGTCAGCACGCCGCCGACGCGGCCACCATCGAATTCGATGTCGTCGACCGCGGCCTGGAACACGGTGAGGTTCGGCTGCGCCTCGACCGCGCGGCGGATGAACGCGCGGTACAGCGAGCGGTCGGCCTGGCAGCGGGTCGCGCGCACCGCCGGGCCCTTGCTCGCGTTGAGGCGGCGCCACTGGATGCCGGCGGCATCGGCCGCGCGCGCCATGACCCCGCCGAGCGCGTCGATCTCCTTGACCAGGTGGCCCTTGCCGATCCCGCCGATCGCCGGGTTGCAACTCATCGCACCGACGGTCTCGACGTTGTGGGTCAGCAGCAGCGTGCGCGCACCGGCGCGCGCCGAAGCCAGCGCGGCCTCGGTGCCGGCGTGGCCGCCGCCGACCACGATCACGTCGTATTGGAAGAAGTTGTCGGGCATTGCGTCGGCTCCCGGCGCAGATGCGAGGCAAGTCGCGCCCCGTCAATGCTCATTGTATCGGCAACGCCGGCACGACCAGGCACGCTTCTGCGCCGACGGCTTCGCCCATTCAGAAAAAGCCCCCGTTTGCACTTGGCACGGAACCTGCTACGTTTCACCCCGTTCGTGACCCAGGTCACTTGCGAAATGTCGAATCCACCCATCTCCAGGGGAAACTGTACATGTCCGTGTTCACGCGTACCGCGCTCGCCGCCGCACTGCTCGCCGCCGCCCCGCTCGCCTTCGCCGCGGCCGCCGACGACACCATGATCGTGTCGATCACCATCGAAAACAGCTGCACTATCGCTGCCAACGACCTGAGTTTCGGTACCCAGAACACGCTGGCCGCCAACATTGATGCCGATTCCAGCGTCGATGTCGTCTGCACTGGCGTCAGTCCGTGGTCGATCGAGTTCACTGCCGGTGCCGGCGGCGCTGCGACCTTCGCCAGCCGTAAGATGACGGATGCCGTCTCCACCGACACGATCGACTACTCCCGGGTCGCGGATGCG
>DATHRJ010000210.1:0-2444 GCA_035465455.1 Lysobacter sp. | reverse complement strand
CGAACCCATGACGAAACTGCCGGCCATGACGATCACCGATTCAGGTGTCCAGGTGGCCTGGTTCATGAAATGGTCGCGGACGGTCTGGCCGGGCTTGAAGCCGCCGTAGACGCGGGCTTCTTCCAGGCGTCGTCGCAACTGGTTGACCACACCGTCCATTTCGCCGAGCGCGATCAACTCGACCAGCAGGCGCTCCGCGCGGTTGAAATCACCGGCGTCCATGGCCTGCACCGCGGCGGATTCCAATTCGCCGGCATGCTCCAGCCGCACGTCCCGCAGCTGCTCATAGGCCTTGTCGACGGCGCTACGATCCTCGCGAACGAGCAGGGCATCCTCCAGCAGGCGCTCGGCGGCCTCGAAATCCATTTCGCGGGCGAATACCAGGGCGCGGTCGATCATGTCTTCCTGCACCCGCAGCAGGCCCCGGGCCGCCTCTTCATTCGACGCGTCGAGGTCCAACACGGCACGGTAGTGGAACCAGGCGCAGTCGCCGGGCGGCTGATCGATGCGCCCCTCGCGCTCCGCCCGCGCGGCGGCCGCCAGGTTACCCTCGATCGCGGCCTGGCGCTCGAAGGCCTCACGCGCGGCGCGTTCCTCGGGGCTTTCCGGTTTCGGTTTGGGCACGGTACTCGGCGGAACGGTCAGGTCGAGCTCGTGCTCGTTTTCGACCGGCTTGTCGCCGAGCCTCTGGATGGTGCGCACGTCCTGGGGGTCGTCGCCGGCGTCATCCTGCAGGGCGTAGCTGTGCGCCGGCAGCAACGCGGCTGCCGCCAGAATTAGAATGCACGCACACTCCCTTGCCTGTAGCATTTGCAGTCCTGAACCCCGTGTATGCGGTGGTGTTGAAGAATTTTCCGGGATTCCAACGCCCGTAACAATATCCAGAGCTGACATGAGCATCGACAAATCCATCGAAGCCGCGGAGCATCCTACCGTGCTGGAAACCCCGGCACAACTCGAGGCGGCGGAAGCCGCCTGGTCACAAAGCAGTGTGCTCGGCATCGATACCGAGTTCGTCCGGGAGCGGACCTACCGCGCCGACCTCGGCCTGGTGCAGGTTTCCGACGGCGAGACGGCCTGGCTGTGGGATCCGCTGCGTTTCGAATCCGGCGCGGCGATCGCCCGCCTGCTGGAAGATCCCGCCATCACCAAGGTCATGCACAGCGTGTCCGAAGACCTGGAGGTGCTGTCGAACACCATCGGCGCGGTGCCGGAGCCGCTGGTCGACACGCAGATCGCCTGCGCCATGCTCGGCCAGCCGCTGCAACTCTCGTTCCAGGGCGCCGCCAAGTGGCTGTTCGACGTCGAGATCGACAAGGACCATACGCGCTCGAACTGGCTGAAACGCCCGCTGCAGGCCGGCCAACTGCGCTATGCGGCCATGGACGTTGTGCTGCTGCCGCGCATCCTGGCGGAGCTCAAGCCGCGCCTCGAGCAGGCCGGACGCTGGGCGTGGTTGCAGGAGGACGTGGCGCGCATGCAGCGCAATGCCGCGCAGACCACGGACCCAGACGAAGCCTACCTGCGCATTGGCGGCGCCGCGCGCCTCGACGACGAGGGCCTGCGCGCCCTGCGCGCCATGGCCCGCTGGCGCGAGCAGACCGCGGAGGCGCGCAACCGCGCCCGCGGTTTCGTCGTCTCCGACGCCGGCCTGTTGGAACTGGCGCGCCTGAGGCCAAAGTCAGCGGAGGAACTGGAGGGCGCCGGAGACCTGCACCCGCGCGCCCTGGCGCGTTACGCGCAGGACCTGTTGCAGGCGATCGCCACCGCGGAAGCCGACCGCTCGCCGCTGCGCTGGCCCGAACCACTGGACAACGAACAAAAGCGGCAGATCGACCAATTGCGCAAGCTGGTGCAAGCCCGCGCCGTCGAACTCGACGTGGATCCGGCCCTGTTGGCCTCGCGGCGGGAGCTGGAACGCCTGCTGCGCGCCGTCGCCGCCGGCGAGCCGGCCCCCGAGCGCTTCCTGGGCTGGCGCAAAGCGGTCATCACCGATGATCTGCTGGGGATAATCGGCTAGAATCGGCGTGCCCTCGCGCGTCCCGACGCCCCGGTAGCTCAGCGGATAGAGCAACCGCCTCCTAAGCGGTAGGTCGCAGGTTCAATTCCTGCCCGGGGCGCCACTCCATCTCGGGTGTACTCCGGTCAAGCCCGGGATGACTACGAAGTCGAGCCCGGCCTGACATCCTCCTCGAAGTAATACAGGCCCACGCCGGCGGTGAGGAGACCGCTGTCGTAGCGCTGTTGCTCCCAGGGCGTGATGGCTTCGTCGGCTTCCCGTTCGAAGCGCTCCAGCACGCCGCGCAGGGCCTGGCGGAATGCCTCCCGGTCGGCCGGGTCGAGCCGGAAGGTCCATTTTTGCCGCTGGAACAGCTTGTCGGCCTGCTCCGCGCCAACGTTGTGCTCGATGGTGGAGACCAGGTTAGAAACAGCCGAAAGGGCGG
>DATHRJ010000209.1:0-5122 GCA_035465455.1 Lysobacter sp. | reverse complement strand
GCTACGCGGAACTTTTCGCCGACGGCAAGCCCGAGAACTGGGCGCGCGAGGCGCTGCGCCAGGCGCTGGTGAACCTGGAGGCGGTGGACGCCCCGGCCGGGATCATGCCGGTGGTGCTCGGCAGCGGCTGGCCTGGCGTGCTGCTCCATGAGGCGGTCGGGCACGGCCTGGAGGGTGACTTCAACCGCAAGGGCACCAGCACCTACGCCGGCCGCATGGGCCAGCGGGTCGCATCGCCGGGGGTGACCATCGTCGACGACGGCACCCTGCCAGGGCGCCGTGGATCGCTCAATGTCGACGACGAAGGGACCCCGACCGAGTGCACGACCCTGATCGAGGATGGCGTGCTGGTGGGTTACATGCAGGACACGCTCAACGCCCGCCTCATGGGGATGACGCCGACCGGCAACGGTCGCCGCGAATCGTTCGCGCACCTGCCGATGCCGCGCATGACCAACACCTACATGCTCGCCGGCACCCACGACCCGGCGGAGATGATCCGTTCGGTCAAGAAGGGCCTGTATGCGGTCAACTTCGGCGGCGGCCAGGTCGACATCACCAGCGGCAAGTACGTGTTCTCGGCGACCGAGGCCTACCTGATCGAGGACGGCAAGATCACCGCGCCGGTCAAGGGCGCGACGCTGATCGGCAACGGACCGGAAACGATGCAGAAGGTGCGCATGATCGGCAACGACCTGGCGCTCGACGAGGGCGTCGGCGTGTGCGGCAAGGACGGGCAGAGCGTGCCGGTCGGCGTCGGCCAGCCGTCGTTGCTGATCGACGGGATCACCGTGGGTGGGACCCAGGCGTGAGCCCGGGCGCCTGCGAGACATGGGCCGCATCGCCCCCGCTGGGGCAGCCGGGGCTGGTGCGGAGGGTTGAAAACCTAGTCGTCGCGGGTCTCGTCGTCGCGCGAGCCCGCCTCGTCGAGTTCCGCCTCATCATCGGCAACGCTCTCGTTGCCCTGCAACATCAGTTCGCGCAGTTCGCGGAACAGCTCGCGGAAGGCGCGAGGCGGCTTGTTGCGCTTGCGTTCCTCCAGCGTGTTGCGCACCAGCTGCCGCAGCAGTTGGCGGTCGGCTTCCGGGTAGGCGTCGAGCAGTTCCGCCAGCGCCACGTCGCCATCGGCAAGCAGGCGGTCGCGCCAGGCCTCGACCCGGTGCATCGCCGAAATCTCGCGTCGCGAGGCCTCGCCCTTCTCATCGAGCGCGTCGCGGATCGCATCCAGCGTCGCCTCGTCCTCGCGCCGCACCTGCTTGGCCAGGAACGCCAGCTGGCGCTTGTGGGCGATGTGCGAGGTGATGCGCTTGGTCTCGCGGATGTGCGGCAGCAGGTCCTCCGGCACCGGCAGCTTCGCCAGTTGCGCGGGGGTCAGCGCCACCAGCTGTTCGCACAGCGCCAGCACCTCCAGCGCGTCGCGCCGGTTCTGGCTGCGGCTGTCGCCACGGAACTCGCCGGTTTCCTCGTCTCTGCCACGCATCGTGCTGCACCTCGTCAAACCAATCGCGCAAGGATAAGACATTGAACCAGGTCGCCCCCACCGCCGCCGCGAATGGCGACAGCCATGCCCGCCTGGACCATCTTGCCGAGTTGTCGCAGCGCCTGCTGGCGCGCTGCCGCGAACTGGGTGCCGACCAGGCGGAGGTTTCATGCTCGGAGGAGTCCGGCCTCAACGTCAACGTGCGCATGGGCGAGGTGGAGACGGTCGAGTCCAACCGCGACCGCGGCATCGCCGTGACCGTGTACTTCGGCCAGCGCAAGGGCAGCGCGAGCACCGCGGACCTGCACGAGGGCAGCCTCGACGCGACGGTGGAGCAGGCCTGCGCGATCGCGCGTTTCACCGAGGCCGATGCCGCCGCGGGACTGGCCGATGCCGAGCTCATGGCGACCGACCAGCGCGAATTCGACAGCTGGCATCCGTGGGCGATCGAGGCCGACCGCGCCGTCGACCTTGCGCTTGCGTGCGAGGCGGCCGGGCGCGAGTCGGACCCGCGCGTGGAGAATTCCGACGGCGCGTCGGTCGGCAGCGGCCAGAGCCTGGGCGTGTACGCCAACTCGCACGGTTTCATCGGCCGCCACCGCAGTACCCAGCACAGCCTGGGCTGCGCGCTGATCGCCGGGCGGGGCGAGGACATGCAGCGCGACGGCTGGTACAGCGTGGCGCTGGCCGCGGACGAACTCGAATCGGCAGCGACGATCGGCCGCAAGGCCGCCGAACGCGCGGTCTCGCGGCTGGCGCCGCGGCAGATCGCGACCGGGCAGTACCCGGTGCTGTACGCGGCGGAAGTCGCGCGGTCGCTGGTCGGGCACCTGCTCGGCGCCGTTTCCGGCGGCGCGCTGTACCGGCGCGCGAGTTTCCTGCTCGACAGCGTGGGCACCCAGTTGTTCCCGGACTGGTTGTCGATCGAGGAACAGCCGTTCCTGCCGCGGGGATTCCGCTCGTCGTCCTACGATGCCGAAGGCGTGGCCACCCGCGAGTCGCCGCTGGTCAGCGCCGGGGTGCTGCAGCGCTACGTGCTCGGCAGCTATTCGGCGCGCAAGCTCGGGCTGCAGAGCACCGGCAACGCCGGCGGCGTGCACAACCTGCAGGTTGCGGCCAACGCCGGCGATTTCCAGGCGATGCTGCAGGGCATGGGCCGCGGCCTGCTGGTCACCGAACTGATGGGGCAGGGCGTCAACACGATCACCGGCGATTACTCGCGCGGCGCAGCCGGCTTCTGGGTCGAGGACGGACAGATCCAGTACCCGGTCGACGGCATCACGATCGCCGGCAATCTCAAGGCGATGTTCGCCGCGATCGAGTCCGTCGGCAGCGATATCGACGCCCGTTCGCACATCCGCACCGGTTCGATCCTGGTCGGCAGGATGACCGTGGCGGGCGAGGGGTGACCATCGGCGGTTGACCCGGCGGCGCGTCCGGTCGAGATTGGACTCTGGTTTTCGCAGTGGAGCAGTGCCATGAGTGAATACAACGAATCCTCCAACACCCCGCCGCCGCTGAACCAGCCGACGGAACGGTCCCCGGGCGGAATTTCCGCCGAAGAGCGTCAATGGGCGATGTTCGCGCATCTGTCGGCACTGGTGGGCGGCATCGTCACCACCGGCTGGGGCGCCTTCATCGGCCCGATGGTCATCTGGATGGTCAAGAAGGACACCATGCCGTTCGTCGACGACCAGGCCAAGGAGGCTCTGAACTTCAACATCAGCGTCGGCATCGTCTTCCTGGCGCTGCTGCTGATGTCGATCATGACCCTGGGCATCGGCCTGATCATCGCGATTCCGGCCTGGATCATCATCGGGATCGGCTGGCTGGTGGTCACGATCATCGCCGCGATCAAGGCCAACGAGGGCGTGGCCTATCGTTATCCGTTGACGCTGCGCCTGATCAAATAGCTGCGGTATCCACGACAAGCCAAGGCCCGGCTTGTCCGGGTCTTGGCTGCTGGGTCAGTGGCTGCGCTGGATTGCGAAATCGCCGAGGGCCAGCAAAGCCGTCGCACCGGCTCCGAACGGGGCCAATGCTTCGCGCATCTCCTGATCCAGTTGCTGCAGCCGCACCCGCGATGCCTCCAGTCCGAGCACCGCCGGGAACGTGGCCTTGGCCTGGTGCGCGTCCTTGCCTGCGGTCTTGCCGAGGGTGGCGCTGTCGCCTTCGACATCGAGGATGTCGTCACGCACCTGGAACGCGAGCCCCAGCGCGCTGGCGTAGGCGTCGAGCCGCTCCAGCTGCTCCGGCTTCGCGCCGCCGCACAGCGCGCCCATCCGCACCGCGGCCCGGATCAGGGCGCCGGTCTTCATCGCATGCAGGCGCTCGAGCGCGGCGACCGTGGGTGCCTCGGTGCCGGTGGCGGCGAGGTCGAGCGCCTGCCCGCCGCACATGCCGGCAGCGCCGGCGGCCGATGCCAGCGTGCGCATCAGTTCGACGCGAACGCCATCGGCGAGCGGCGTATCGGCCAGAACCGCATAGGCCAGCGACTGCAGCGCATCGCCGGCCAGGATCGCAGTGGCGTCGTCGAATGCGACGTGCACGGTCGGCTGGCCGCGGCGCAATGCGTCGTCGTCCATCGCTGGCAGGTCGTCGTGGACCAGCGAGTACGCGTGGATCAGTTCGATCGCCACCGCCGGTGCATCCAGCGTGCTGGTGTCCGCTGCAAACAGGCTGCCGCTGGCGTATACCAGCAACGGACGCATGCGCTTGCCGCCGAGCAGCACCGCATGCCGCATCGCGGCGTGCAGGCGCGGCGGCACCGCCCCGTCGTCCGGTGACTCGGGAGCAGGAGCGGACATCGCGAGCGCGAGGGCGAGCGCGGCATCGGCGCGTTCGCGCCAGCCGGTCAGGCGCGCATCAAGCATCGGGTTCGGCGGTGGGCACTGGACCGAATGGTTCGCCGCTCGCGGGGTCCTGCGGGTCGCTGAGCAGGCGCACGCGCAACTCGGCATGCTCCAGGGCGCTCTGGCAGCGGCGGTACAGGCCGACCCCGCGCTCGTAGGCGGCCAGTGACTCCTCCAGGCTCAGTTCGCCATGTTCCATCTTCTCCACCAGCTGCTCCAGCGCATCGAGCGACTGCTCGAAATCGGCGACCGGCGAGGTGGTGGGCGTGTTGTCTTGGTTGGGTTTGCGTGCCATGCGACCAGTGTGCGGTGGCCGTGCCGGAGGGTCAATCCAAGCGCGGAAAACGACTCCCCGAGCGTCGATCGCAGTTCAGCGGCGCCATTGGATGCATGCACCGCGATCCCGCAACCAGCGGTCGAATCGGGCGCAATACGCGCGATCGGCGGCGGCCAGCAGTTTGCCATCGGCCGCCGACAACAGCGGCATGCGCGCGCGTTCCCACGGCGGCACGCCAAGATCCTGCAATACGTGCTTGAGCGCATGCGAATGCTTTCGCCCGGGAAGGACGATCCGCTCGCCGCCGCGCCGGGGATGCACGCTCACGATCTCTTCGAACCGGTCGGCACCCACGAGCGCGAGGCTCCCTCCGCCCGGAAGATCCAGCGGCATGCGGCCGTCCCAGCAAGCCTGCCATTGCGGCGGCAAGGGCGGCTGCGACATCGCGGCATGCAGCAGGTCGCGCCACACCCGCACCGCGGCGCCGTGCCAGGCGAACGTCGCTTCGCCGTC
>DATHRJ010000208.1:0-14820 GCA_035465455.1 Lysobacter sp. | reverse complement strand
AGGGGCGATGCGTACAGCACGATGCCGAGGGTCACATAGACCATCGGGAACGTGACCGGGTGGCGCTTGAGTAGATGCGGCAGCCAGGTGGCGCCGATCAGCGCCAGCCCGGCCAGTGCCAGCATTAGCTTGTAAGGGTCCATGGCAGGTCCGGACATAAGCGTTGAAGTGTGGCGGGCTCGACATGAACATCAAGGCATGACGGTCGCGGTCAGTCGGCGCGCATCGCGGCACTGCCGGGCGATGCCGGCGGACGGGATCGCAGCGGCGCAGGGCGCAATGCCGTACCCGCGCCGCGATTCAATACAGGATGCGCGTGCGCAGCGTGCCGTGGATCGCCGCCAGCAGTTCGCGCAGCGCCAGTGCCTGTTCCGGGGTCGGGCTGGCATCGATGACGACATAGCCGATCACCGCGTGCGTACGCAGAAACTGCCCGTCGATATTGACTCCGAGCCGCGAAAACACATCGTTGACCTGCGACAGCACGCCGGGCACATTGCGGTGGATGTGCAGGAAGCGGGTGCTGCCGGTGTGCTCGGGCAAGGTGACTTCGGGGAAGTTGACCGCCGACAGGGTCGAGCCATTGTCGCTGTAGCGGATCAGCTTGGCCGCCACTTCCAGGCCGATGTTGTCCTGCGCCTCCAACGTGCTTCCGCCGACGTGCGGGGTAAGCAGGGCATTGTCGAACGCCGCCAGTGGCGACACGAACGGGTCGTCGTTGCCTTCGGGCTCGACCGGGAACACGTCCACCGCGGTGCCGCCGATCTGGCCGGACTGCAGTGCCGCGGCGAGCGCATCGATGTCGACCACGCTGCCGCGCGAGGCGTTGATCAGGTGCGCGCCGCGACGCATGGCCGCGATCTGCACGGCGCCGATCATCATCCTGGTCGTCGGGGTCTCAGGAACGTGCAGCGTGACCACGTCGCTGCGCGCGAGCAGGTCGTCCAGACCGGCGGCCGCGCGCGCATTGCCCAGCGACAGCTTGGCCTCGATGTCGTGGAAGATCACCTGCATGCCCAGCGCCTCGGCGATCACCCCGACCTGGGTGCCGATGTGGCCATAGCCGATGATGCCCAGGGTCTTGCCGCGCGCCTCATGGCTTCCTGCGGCGGATTTCGGCCAGCCGCCGCGGTGGCATTCCGCGTTCTTCTGCGGGATGCCGCGCATCAGCATGATCGCCTCGGCCACGACCAGTTCGGCGACGCTGCGGGTGTTGGAGTAGGGGGCGTTGAACACCGGGATGCCGGCGCGCTCGGCGGCATCGAGGTCGACCTGGCTGGTACCGATGCAGAAGCAGCCGACCGCCATCAGCCGTCGGGCGTGGGCGAGCACATCCTCGCTCAGGTGCGTGCGCGAGCGGATGCCCACGATGTGGGCCTCGGCGATCGCGCGCTTGAGCTGGTCGTCAGGCAGCGACTTGGCGTGCAGCTCGATCCGCGAATAGCCGGCGGCGCGGAAGCTCTCGACCGCCGACGGGCTGATGCCTTCGAGCAGCAGGACGCGGATGTCGTGCTTGGGATACGAGGTCTTGTCGGTCACGTTGGCGTTGGTTGGCTGGGCGGCGCTCGAATATCGCAGAAATCCGGCATCGCTGCTGCGCTGCAGCACTGGACGCGTTCACCCGGCTGCTGGCAGGCTGGGCGCCCGTCCACGGATGCAGCGCGATGACCGATTCCCGCCTCGACCGACTGCTGGCCTGCGTCCCCGGATTGCGCCTGACCACCGATGCCGCCGACCTGGAGCACTACGGCCGCGACTGGACACGGCGCTGGACGCCGGCACCGCTGGCGATCGCCTTCCCCGAGTCGGTCGCACAGGTCCAGGCCATCGTGCAGTGGGCCAATGCGGACGGCGTCGCGATCGTGCCCTCGGGCGGACGCACCGGGCTCTCGGGAGGGGCGGTCGCCGCCAATGGCGAACTGGTGTTGAGCCTGCAGCGCATGTCGGCAGTGCTCGCCTTCGATCCGATCGACCGGACCATTACCGTGCAGGCCGGCATCGCGCTGGAAGCGGTCCACAACGCCGCGCGCGAGCACGGCCTGGCCTACCCGGTCGACTTCGCCGCACGCGGATCGGCCTCGATCGGCGGCAGCATCGCGACCAACGCCGGCGGCATCCGCGTGATCCGCTACGGCAACACCCGCGAGTGGGTGGCCGGGCTCAAGGTCGTGACCGGCAGCGGCGAACTGCTCGAACTCAACCGCGGCCTGGTCAAGAACTCCAGCGGGTACGACCTGCGCCATCTGTTCGTCGGCTCGGAAGGCACGCTCGGCATCGTGGTGGAGGCGACGCTGCGGCTGACCGACCCGCCACCGCCGAGCAACGTGATGCTGCTGGCGCTGGCGTCGTTCGAGGGGCTGATGCAGGTGTTCGCGGTGTTCCGCGAGCGGCTGGAACTGGAGGCGTTCGAGTTCTTCACCGACCACGCACTGCGGCACGTGCTCGCGCACGGCGGGCAGGCGCCGTTCGACGAGAT
The DNA here is from genome assembly GCA_035465455.1 of Lysobacter sp. Classification (GTDB taxonomy): domain Bacteria; phylum Pseudomonadota; class Gammaproteobacteria; order Xanthomonadales; family Xanthomonadaceae; genus Lysobacter_K. The sequence continues at coordinate 12,344 of DATHRJ010000208.1, read as the reverse complement.
GCACCCGTACTACGTCGTGACCGAATTCGCGGTCGGCGACGAGGCGCGGGAGGCCGCGGCGCTGGCCGCGTTCGAACAATGCCTGGAACAGGGGCTGGTCAGCGACGGCGTGATCAGCCAGAGCGATGCGCAGGCGGCGCAGTTGTGGCGGCTGCGCGAGGACATCACCGAAAGCCTGGCGCGGTTCCGGCCGTACAAGAACGACATCTCGGTGCGGATCTCCGCCATGCCGGCGTTCCTGGCCGAGACCCAGGCGCTGTTGGCCGGCGAATACCCGCATTTCGAGGTGGTCTGGTTCGGCCACATCGGCGACGGCAACCTGCACATCAACGTGCTCAAGCCCGAAGGCACCGATGACGCGGCTTTCATCGACCAGTGCGGCCGCGTCACCGAGCTGCTCGCGCGGTCGCTGGACCGCCACGGCGGCAGCATTTCCGCCGAGCACGGCATCGGTCTGGTCAAGAAGCCCTATCTGCTGGGCACGCGTAATGCGGCGGAAATCGCCGTGATGCGCGGGATCCGCCAGGTGCTCGACCCCAACGGAATCATGAATCCGGGCAAGCTGTTCGACCCTTGATCCGCTGCATTTGACCGGTGATGACCGCTTGGCACCAGAGCCGCCGCTGGCGCGCGGCCACCCTTCATCGCTACGGACGCGGGTACAGGATCCTCAGTCGGCGCGGCCGGCGAATTCGCCGGTGACGGTGCTGACCAGCACGCGCTCGCCGGTGCCGATGTACTCGGGGACCATGATCTCCAGCCCGGTCGACAGTCTTGCCGGCTTCGGCCGCTTGGTGGCGGTGCCGCCCTTGAGTTCGGGCGGGGTCTCGACCACTTCCAGCGTGACGCTGGCCGGCAACTGCAGCCCGACCGGCTGGTCGTCGATGATCTGCACGTAGCAGCCGCTGAGCTCGTCGGTGATGTAACCGGCCGCCTCGCCGACCACGTCGGCATCCAGCGTGTACGGGCTGTAGTCCTCGTCGTCGAGGAACACGAACGCATCGCCGTCGCGGTACGAGTACGTCGCCTGGCGGCGGCTGAGTTCGACTTCCCTGAGATCGTCGTCGCCGCCGACGTTGAGGTCGTACTTGATGCCGCCCGGCACCGAGTACATCGTCAAGCGGATCTTGAGGTTGCCGCCGCGGCCCTGGGGCGTGCTGCGTTCGATGTCGCGCACCTGGTAGACGGTGTTGTTGAACTCGACCACATTGCCTTTCTTGACGTCGTAGGCTTTCACGATTGGAGGGTCCCGGTGCGTGCTGCGTATTTATGGAAGTTGCGTTCGGAGAAATGCCAGGTCAATGCGCCCCATGCCAGTCCAGCGGCGGCCCAGACCACCGCGCCCAGGGCGAGCCGGTCCGGCGCCAGCATGTCGGCGGCGTTGCGCACCAGCGGCGACAGCACGCCGATGAGGAAGAACATCAACCCGCCGTAGGCCACCATGCCGTTGACGAGGATGAAGCGCGTGGCGCCCCGGGCGCGCACCTTCGACCACGCCTCGTGCGACTTGCGCGGATACCACCACGGAAATGGTGGCGCCGGCGTCACTTCGGCGCCAGCCGGGTCGCGCCGTCCAGGCGGATGGTCTCGCCGTTGAGGTAGGTGTTGCCGAGGATGTAGGCCACCAGGTCGGCGAACTCGGCCGGCTGGCCCAGCCGCGACGGGAACGGGATCGACGCGCTCAGCGACTTCTGCACGTCCTCGGGCATGCCGTCGACCATCGGCGTCCAGAAGATGCCGGGGGCGACCGTCATCACCCGGATGCCGAACCGCGCCAGCTCGCGCGCCATCGGCAGGGTCATGCCGACCACGCCGCCCTTGGACGCCGAATAGGCGGCCTGGCCGATCTGGCCTTCGTAAGCGGCCACCGACGCGGTGTTGACGATCACGCCGCGCTCGCCGTCGGTGCCGGGCGGGTTGTGCTGCATCAGGGCCGCGGCGGCCTTGGCGACGTTGAAGCTGCCGACCAGGTTCACCATCACCGTGGTCTGGAACTGCGACAGCGGCATTGCGCCATCGCGGCCGAGCACGCGGCCGGCGCCGAGGATGCCGGCGCAGTTGACCGCCACGTTAAGTCCACCGAGGAATTCCCTGGCCGCGTCGACGTTGGCGACCACGCCGGCCTCGTCGCTGACGTCGGTACGGAAGAACCGCGCGTTCTGCTCGCCCAGTTCCGCCACGGCATCGCTGCCCTTGGCCTCGTTGACGTCGAACAGTGCGACCCTGCCGCCATGCCGGACCAGATGCTGGGCGACGGCGAGGCCGAGGCCGGAGACGCCGCCGGTGATGACGGCGCGGGTATCGGAAAGCTGCATGGGAAGTCCTGCGGGCGGAAAGCGCCATTTTAGCCCGGCGCGGATCGGCATGCCCTGTAGCGCGCTCGCGCGGGCTAAAGCTCGCGCAGGTAGAACGTGTTGCAGCCGCCGTGGCCGGTGTTGCCCATCGCCGCGTCGATCCGGTGGAATCCGCTGCGCTCGTACAGCTTCATCGCCGCGTCCATCCCGTGCAGCGTTTCCAGATAGCAACGCCGATAGCCGAACGCGCGCGCGGCATCCAGGCATCGCGCCATCAGCGCCGCGCCGGCGCCCAGGCCGCGTCCGGCCGGTAGGAAGTACATCTTGCGCAGTTCGCAGGTGTCGGCATCGCCGCCTTCCAGTTGCGCCACGCCACCACCACCGATCACCGCGCCGCCCAGTTCGACCACGAAGTAGGCGCTGCGCGGGGCGGAGTACGCGCGGTGCATCCAGTCGACTTCCGGGTCGTTGATCGCAAAGCCTGCGCCGCCCGCGCCGAATTCCGGCATGACCGCGCGGATGACCGCCGCCATCGCGGCGTCATCGCCGGGAGCGATCGGGCGGATCGAGTAGTGAGTGCCGCTGCGGTTCATCCGGGCTCCGGATCGGTGTATTGCTGCTGAAGCTGGTCGGCGTCGAGCCCCGGCGCGAACAGGAAACCCTGGCCGAGTTCGACCCCGAGCCCGAGCAGGAACGCGCGTTGCCGTTCCGACTCCACGCCCTCGGCGACCAGGCTCAGGTTGAGGCTGCGCGCGATGCCGGCCACCGCCTGGCACACGGCGACGTCCGAGCGGTTGCCGGGTACGCCCTGCACGAACAGCTGGCTCAGCTTGAGTCCATGGATCGGCAGCCGCCGCAGGTAGTTGAGCGCGCTGTAGCCCTCGCCGAAATCGTCGATCGTGAGCATCACCCCGAGATCGCGCAGCGCGGTGAAGGTGCGCAGGGTGTCGGGGTCGTCCTCGATCAGCACCCGTTCGGTGAATTCCAGTTCCAGCGCGCTGCCGGGCAGCCCGGTGGCGGCCAGTGCCTTGGACACGATGTTGATCAGGTCCTCGCCGAGGAACTGGCGGTACGAGACGTTGACCGCCACGCGCTCGATCGACAGCCCGCGCTCGCGCCAGCGTTGCATCTGCTCGCAGGCCTGGTTGAGTACCCAGCCGCCGATCTCGACGATGTCGCCGGAGCTCTCGGCATGGCTGATGAAGCGGTCCGGCGACATCTGCCCGAGCGCCGGGTTGTGCCAGCGGATCAGCGCCTCGGCGGCGATCAGCCGTCCGCTGGCGAGATCGACCTGCGGCTGGTAGACGATGTTGAACTCGCCATTGCTGATCGCGCGGCGCAGGTGGGTCTCCAGTTGCAGCCGTTGCTGCTCCTGGGCTTCCAGTTCGGCGGTAAATACCTGCCAGCTGTTGCGGCCGCGGCGCTTGCTGTCGTACATCGCCACGTCCGCGCTCTGGATCAGCTGCTGCGCGGTGCGGCCGTTTTCCGGCGATTGCGCGATGCCGATGCTCGCGGTGATGCTGAATTCCTCGCCCTGCATGCGGAAGCTGTCGGTGAACACCGCCAGGATCGCGTCGGCCAGCCGCGGCGGCCGGCTGGGATCGTCGCCGGTCGCGCAGACCACCAGGAACTCGTCGCCGCCGAAGCGCGCGATCAGCCCCTCGCTGCCCACCGCGCGCTGCAGCCGGTGCGCGGCGGACACCAGCAGTCGATCGCCCGCAGCGTGGCCGAGCACGTCGTTGACCACCTTGAAGCGATCGAGGTCGACATACAGCACCGCCACCGCGTTCTGGGTCGGGTCGGCAAGCCGCTCGTCCAGTTCGAACAGCACCGCGTCGCGATTGAGCAGTCCGGTGAGCGGATCGGTGCGCGCCTGCACCTGCAAGGTCGCCTGCGCCTGCTTCTCCTCGGTGATGTCCTGCATCGTCCCGGTGATGCGCGCGTTGCTGGGGTCGCCTGCCTGCGCCTGGCCGATCGCGCGCACCCAGAATGCGTGGCCATCGCCGCGGCGGCCCTGCAGTTCCAGATCGAAACTGCGACCGCTGCCCATCGCGCGGTCGACCGCGCGCTGCAGATGCCGGCGATCGCTGTCCAGCAGGCAGCTGAGCATCGCGTCCAGGGTCGCCGGTGGCGGCTCCCGATCGAAGATGCGTCGTGCTTCCTGGGTCAGGTACAGCCGGTTGCGCCCGGCATCCCATTCCCAGCCGCCGATGTGCGCCAGCGCCTGCGCGCGGTCGAACAGGTCGCTGTCGCGCTTGAGCGAGGTGATGTCGGAAAACATCGCCAACACGCGGTGTGGACGGTCGCTGCCGGGCCGCATCTGCGGCACCGCGGTGCCCGACAGCCAGGTCAACTGGCGCAGACGGCGGTTGTACAACCCCAGCACCGTGCTGGCCGCGACCCGCCCGGTACGCAGTGCACGGGCGGTCGGCAGCTGGTCGGTGGGAATCTCCCGGCCGTGCTCGTCGAACACCTGCCACCGCGAGGGCACCAGTTCCTGCTCGAGGGTGAGGCCTTCCTCGACATTGAAGATCCGCAGCGCCGCCGGATTGACATGGATGATCCTGCCATCGCCGTCATGCACGACCACGGCCTTGTCGAGTGCATCCAGCAGTTCGCGGTAGTGGGTCTGTGCCTCTTCGGCTCCTCGCACGCGTTCGGCCGCAGCCGCCTCGATTGCGTGCCCGGCCTCCTGCAGCAGCTCGCGGACCGCGGCCGGCAGCGACTGGTCCTTCGCGGCGGTTTCCAGTGCGGCCAGCGTCGACGCGGTGTCCGCCGGCTGCGAAGCCGGCGACGAGCCGTTCACTGGCGCCGGTGCGCTCATGCCACCGCCAGCGCCTTGCCGACCTTGCTGCCGGTTTCGCGGCCGAGCAGCGCGGCCAGCCAGCGGCCGGTATCGGCCAGCAACGGCAGATCGACGCCGGTCTCGATCCCGAGCCCGTGCAGCATGTAGACCACGTCCTCGCTGGCGACGTTGCCGCTGGCGCCGCGCGCATAGGGGCAGCCACCAACGCCGGCCACCGCCGAATCGACCACGGCGACGCCTTCTTCCAGGCATGCCAGCACGTTGGCCAGGGCCTGGCCATAGGTGTCGTGGAAATGCACCGCCAGCGCGGCCATCGGCACTTCGGCGGCGACGGCGCGCAGCATCGCGCGCGCGCGGTGCGGGGTGCCCACGCCGATCGTGTCGCCCAGCGAAACCTCGTAGCAGCCCATCGCATGCAACTCCCGCGCCACCCGCACAACATCCTCCAACGGGACCTGTCCCTGATACGGACAACCCAGCACGGTGGAAACATAGCCGCGCACGCGCACGCCGTCCTGCGCCGCACGCTGCATTACCGGGGCGAAGCGCGCCAGCGACTGTTCGATGCTGGCGTTGATGTTCTTCTGGTTGAACGCTTCCGACGCCGCGGTGAACACCGCGATCTCGTCGACACCGACGGCGCGCGCGCGCTCGTAACCCTGCTCGTTGGGCACCAGCACCGGGTAGTGCACCCCGGGCCTGCGGGTGATGCCGGCGAACACGTCGGCGGCGTCGCTCAATTGCGGCACCCACTTGGGGCTGACGAAACTGGTGACCTCGATGCTGCGCAGCCCGGTCGCCGACAGCCGGTCGATCAGCGCGATCTTGTCGGCGGTCGCGATGATCGACGACTCGTTCTGCAGGCCGTCGCGCGGGCCGACCTCGACGATGCGGACGAACCTGCTCATGATTCCAGCGCCACCAGCACCAGGTCGGCATCGACGAATTCGCCGACGATCGCGCGCACCTCGGCGACGATGCCGTCGCGCGGAGCCTTGAGGCTCAGTTCCATCTTCATCGCCTCGATCACCATCAGCTCCTGTCCGGCTTCGACCACGTCGCCGGCGCTCGCGCGCACCACCACCACGCGGCCTGGCATCGGTGCCACCAGGTTGTCGGCGCCGCTACTGGCGGCACCGCTCTCGTGCCGGTACATCGCCACCGGCCGCAGCCGCAGGCGGCGCTCGCCGTCGTGCACCAGCAGGTGGCCGCTGCCCCCGTCGGGGCCTTCGCCATTGCCGTCATCGAGCACCAGGAAACGCCGTGCGCGCTCGCCGATGCGCAGGCTGAGCACGCTCTCGTCGATGCGCGCACCGGCGATGCCGTGGGCGTCGCCGGCGTGCTCGATCCGGTAGTCGCCGCCGCTGCCTTGCGCGTGCACCTCGATGCGCTCGCCACGGTGCACGAACGCCAGGCTGCGCCGGCTGCCGTGGCCAAGCCGCCAGCCGTCGGCGATCGCCCAGGGCGAGGTCGGGTCGGCCGATCCGGCGGCATGCAGGCGCGATGCACGTTCCTGGCCCAGCAGCCGGGTCACGGTCGCGGCGAGCAGCAGGTCGGGATCGACCCCGGTCGCGTCGGCGTCACCCTCGGGAGGCGGGACGAACTCCTCCAGGTGCCGGTCGAGGTAGCCGGTATCGATCGTGCCCCCGACCACCACCGGATGCCGCACCAGCCGTTCGAGGAACTCGATGTTCGACTTCGGGCCGGCGACCTCGCATTGCGCCAGCGCGTCGCGCATGCGGGCGAGCGCGCGCGGGCGGTCGACGTCGTGCACCACCAGCTTGGCGATCATCGGGTCGTAGAAGATCGTCACCGTGTCGCCTTCGACCACGCCGGCGTCGACCCGCACGTGCGCCGACGCCGGCGGCAGGCGCAGGCGTTCCAGCTTGCCCGAGCCGGGCAGGAACCCGGCTTCCGGGTCCTCGGCATACAGGCGTACCTCGATCGCGTGGCCGCCCATCACCACGTCGTCCTGCGCCAGCGGCAACGGCGCGCCGGCGGCGACCTGCAGCTGCCAGGCGACCAGGTCCAGCCCGGTCACCAGTTCCGTCACCGGATGCTCGACCTGCAGGCGGGTGTTGATCTCCATGAAATAGAACCGGTCATCCTGGCCGACGATGAACTCGACGGTGCCGGCGTTGACGTAGTCGATCGCGCGCGCGGCGAGCACCGCGGCCTGGCCCATCGCCTCGCGCATCGCGGGCGACAGCAGCGGCGAGGGCGATTCCTCCAGCACCTTCTGGTAGCGGCGCTGCGCCGAGCATTCGCGCTCGTTGAGGTGCACCACGTTGCCGTGGGTATCGCCGAACACCTGGATCTCGATATGGCGCGGGCGCTCGACATAGCGCTCCAGCAGCACCCGGTCGCGGCCGAACGCGTTCTTCGCCTCGCGCTGGCACGAGGCCAGGTTGGCGAGGAACTCCGCGCTGTCGCGCACGATGCGCATGCCCTTGCCGCCGCCGCCGTGCGCGGCCTTGATCATCAACGGATAGCCGATCGCATCCGCCTCGGCGTGCAGGTGCGCGGGCTCCTGGTTTTCGCCGGTGTAGCCGGGGACCACCGGCACGCCGGCGGCCTGCATCAGTTCCTTGGCGCCGGCCTTGCTGCCCATCCTGCGCATCGAGGCCGCGTTGGGGCCGATGAACACCAGGCCGGCGGCAGCGACCGCCTCGGCGAAGTCCGCGTTCTCCGACAGGAAGCCGTAGCCCGGATGGATCGCCTGCGCGCCGCTGATGCGCGCGACCTCGATGATCGCCTCGCCGCGAAGGTACGAGTCCTGCGGCCGCGGGCCGCCAATGCACCAGGCCTCGTCGGCCTGGCGCACGTGCTGCGCGTTGGCGTCGGCTTCCGAATACACCGCGACGGTGCGGATGCCCAGTGCCCGGCAGGTGCGGATCACCCGGCAGGCGATCTCGCCACGGTTGGCGATCAGGACCTTGTCGAAGGTCGGCGTGTCCGGCGCCTGCGTCATCACGATTGCGTCCAGCGCGGCTTGCGTTTGTCCAGGAACGCCGACAGCCCTTCCTGTCCTTCCGGCGAGACCCGCAGCGCGGCGATCAGCGCCGCGTTGGCGGCATCGATCGCCTCGCCGTCATGGCGGCCGGCCACCGCCTGCACCAGCGCCTTGGCATGCGAGGAAGCGATCGGCCCGGCCTTGAGCAGCAGGTCGACCTGGCGCTGCACGGCGGTATCCAGCGTGGTGGCGTTGACCGCGTCGTGCAGCAGGCCGATGCGGCAGGCCTCGGCGGCATCGAAGATCTCGGCGGTGGCGAACCAGCGCCGCGCCTGGCGCGGCCCGATCGCGGCGATCACATAGGGCGAGATCACCGCCGGCAACAGGCCCAGCTTGCTCTCGGTCAGGCCGAAGCGCGCATCGTGCGCGCCGATCGCGATGTCGCAGCAGGCGACCAGGCCGACCCCGCCGCCGTATGCGGCGCCGTGGACCTTGGCGATCGTCGGCTTGGGCAGTTCGTTCAAGCTGCGCATCAGGCGGGCGAGGGCGAGCGCGTCGTCGTGGTTCTCCGCTTCGCTGGCCGAGGCCATCGCGCGCATCCAGTTGAGATCGGCCCCGGCCGAGAACGAGGCACCTTCGCCCTCCAGCACCACCACGCGGATCGCATCGTCGCGCGCAATGGCTTCCAGCGCGCCGGTCAGCGCGGCGATCAGCACCGCGTCGAACGCGTTGTGCAGCTCCGGCCGGTTCAGGCGCAGCCGCGCGACAGGGCCCTCGCGCAGGTTCAGCAACGGATTGCTCATTCGCACTCAACGGTAACGGGAATGCCTGAATGATAGCCGGCGCGTCCCGCGGGCGCCGTGTTTGCGCTGGGGCCGGGGCCGGAGGGACCACCCGAGACTCCGACCGGGCTGGGAACCGCTCGCGACTGCACTGCCGCAGCCTGCGGCGCAAACGGCTGCCCCTGGGTACCAGCGGGCAGCCGCGCTCAGGCCCGGGGCATCCGCCGCAGGGTTCGATTCCCGCTCAGCGGCCGGGGCGCTTGCCGCCGGCCACCTCGAACAATTCCACCGACAGGGTGAAGCTGCGTCGTTCCTCGGGCTTCAGCGCACCCACCCCGACCACCTGGCGGGTGACTTCCTCGCCGCGCTCGTTCTTGATCGACAGCACCACCGAGTATTCCGCGGAGCCGCCATCCCTGGGCTGCTGGATCGTGCCTTCCACCCGCAACGGAACGTCGACCGGCGTGGCGGCATCGGCGGAGAATCGCAGATGGCCGCGGCAAGCCGGACAGACGCTGGCGCTGTCGAGGATCGTCGCCTTGCAGTGCGGGCAGCTGCGCGTCGCTCCCGCGGCACTCATGACGCCGAGCCGGTCTCCGTGGTCGCGGCGCCGGACTTGGCAGGCTTCTCTTCCCAGCCGCATTCCATCTGCCCGCGGATGCGCGAACCCGGCGCGACGGTGAGCGAACCGGCCTTGACGTCGCCGATCAGCACGCCGGCCTCCAGCAGTTCCACGCGCTGCGCGGCCTCGATGTTGCCTTCCAGTTCGCCGGCAATGATGACCTTGCTGGCGCGCACGCCGCCGGTGACCTTGGCGCCGGTCTCGATCGTGAGGTTGCCCTGCACGTTGACGTCGCCCTTGAAGCGGCCGGCGATGCGCACATGACCGGAGCCTTCGATCTTGCCCTCGATGGTGATGTCCGAGGCGATCAGCGATTCCTTGACCTCGCGGTCAGGCGCGCGCGCCGGTGCGGCCGGGGCACGCGCGGCGGCCGGATGGATGTCGGCAACCGGCGGCGCCTCGAAGCGTGCGGCTTCCGGCGTGGATGCGAATGAGGGGGAGGGGTTGCTCTGCTCTTTCTTGGCGGATCCGTTGTCTTTCCACATGGCCATGCGTGTTCCTGCGAGTCGGGGGAAACCGAGGCTAACACTGCTTTCACGCGTGGTTTGGGTGCATGGTCAGCTTGTGGAAAGGCGATGCGCATTCATCCGTGAAGCCGGTCACAGCGGCACCCCGCAAGGCGCGATTCCGCGGAACCCAGGCCCGGTCGAGCGGGCCTTTACATCCGGAACACGCCGAAGCGCGTGCGGTCCTCGATCGGTGCATTGAGGCTCGCCGCGAGCGCCAGGCCAAGCACCCGCCGGGTGTCGGCGGGGTCGATGATCCCGTCGTCCCACAACCGCGCTGTCGCGTACCACGGGCTGCCCTGCGCTTCGTATTGCTCGCGGATCGGGGCCTTGAACGCTTCTTCCTCGTGCTCGCTCCACTGGCCGCCGCGCGCCTCGATGCCGTCGCGCTTGACCGTGGCCAGCACGCTGGCGGCCTGCTCGCCGCCCATCACGCTGATCCGCGCGTTCGGCCACATCCACAGGAAGCGCGCGCCGTACGCGCGCCCGCACATCGCGTAGTTGCCGGCGCCGAAGCTGCCGCCGATGACCACGGTGAACTTGGGCACGTGCGAGCACGCGACCGCGGTGACCATCTTCGCCCCGTCCTTGGCGATGCCGGCGTTCTCGTATTTCTTGCCGACCATGAAGCCGGTGATGTTCTGCAGGAACACCAGCGGGATCCCGCGCTGGTTGCACAGCTCGATGAAGTGCGCGCCCTTGAGCGCGCTCTCGGCGAACAGGATGCCGTTGTTGGCGATGATCCCGACCGGGTAGCCGTGGACGTGCGCGAACCCGGTGATCAGGGTCTTGCCGTAGCGCGCCTTGAACTCGTGGAAGTCGCTGCCATCGACGATGCGCGCGATCACCTCGCGGATGTCGAACGGACGCCGGGTGTCCTTCGGCACGATCCCGTAGAGCTCCTGCGCCGGGTACAGCGGCTCGCGCGCCGGCTGCGCCGCGACCGGCAACACCTTCCTGCGGTTGAGGTGGCCGACGATGTCGCGCGCGATCTGCAGCGCGTGGCGGTCGTCCTGGGCGTAATGGTCGACCACCCCGGAGATCGAGGTATGGACGTCGGCACCGCCGAGCGATTCGGCATCGACCACCTCGCCGGTCGCGGCTTTCACCAGCGGCGGCCCGCCCAGGAAGATCGTGCCCTGGTCGCGCACGATGATCGACTCGTCGCACATCGCCGGCACGTACGCCCCGCCCGCGGTGCAGCTGCCCATCACCACCGCGATCTGCGGGATGTTCTCGGCCGACATCCGCGCCTGGTTGTAGAAGATGCGGCCGAAATGCTCCTTGTCGGGAAACACCTCGTCCTGCAACGGCAGGAATGCGCCGCCCGAGTCGACCAGGTACACGCACGGCAGGTGGTTCTCGCGGGCGATCTCCTGCGCGCGCAGGTGCTTTTTCACCGTCATCGGAAAGTAGGTGCCGCCCTTGACGGTCGCGTCGTTGGCGACGATCACGACTTCCTGGTCCATCACCCGTCCGATGCCGCAGACCATGCCCGCGGCCGGCGCGGCGTCGTCGTACATGCCTTCGGCCGCGAGCGGGGCGATCTCCAGAAATGGCGAGCCCGGGTCGAGCAGGGCGGTGATGCGCTCGCGCGCGAGCAGCTTGCCGCGCTCGGTATGGCGGGAGCGGGCGCGCTCACCGCCGCCATCGGCGGCGCGGGCGAGCCGAGCATCGAGTTCGTCGACCAGCGCGCGGTGGTAGGCGGTGTTGTCGAGGAAGTCGGTGGACCGCGGGTCCAGGTTCGAGCTCAATGCGGGCATGGGGGCAGTGGTGTGAAGGCGACGCCACAGGATACCCGGAGCGTCGCATTCAGGCGTCCGCTGGCGGGAGCGCAAAAAAAACGAGAGCCGCAATGCGGCTCTCGTTCCTGGTTCCTGCAAGAGGACAAGGCCCGCAATCGCGGACCCGTCCCCTTGCTCTTGCGGCGCGGATCAGTCGCGCAGTTCGGCGTCGGCTTCGGCCTTGGCCTCGGCTTCTTCACGCTTCATCGAAGCGGCAACATTGCCGGCGGCATCGCCGATCGCGCCAGCGGCGCCGGCCTTGCCTTCTTCGTACGCGGCCTGCACCGGGTCGGCGGCAGCGTCCACCGCAGCGGCGGTCGCGCCGACGGCAGCAGCGGTACCGGCGGCAGCGGCTTCAGCGCCAGCGGCGGCGGCGTCGCCCGCGGCTTCTGCAGCCAGGGCGGCCTGGTCACCGGCGAGCTCCGCCTGGGCGGAAGCCTCGTCGGCCTTCTGGTCGGCGGTCGGCGAGTTGCACGCTGCCAGCGCGAACATACTGGCGGCAAGAAGAACGGGAAGTTTGATGAAGTTCATGTGTAGCTCCTGTGGGTCGGCAGTAGATCGGAAATTGCGCCGGTGCTGCCGGCTGCGCGCACTATT
>DATHRJ010000207.1:0-4211 GCA_035465455.1 Lysobacter sp. | reverse complement strand
ACACGCTCGCCGACCGCACGCCCGGCGCCGGCGGCTTCCTCGGTGACGTGCTTGGCGGCGCCTGGGGCGGATTGGCGGGGTGGTACGACGCCAGCGACTTCCTGCGCCGCGGCTGGAACGAGTTCGTGCTGAGCTTCGATGCCGGCCGCCAGGCCCGGCTGCTGCGTCCACTGGGACTGCAGGAAATCGACGGGCGCCAACTCGCGTTGCTGTTCTCGCTGTGCGCCGCGGTGGCCTTGCTGTGGATGGTCTGGCTCAGCGGCCGCGGGCAACGCCAGGCCGACCCGGTGTTGCGCGCCTGGCACGCGCTCAACCGCCGCTACCAGCGTGTCGGCCTGGCCCGAGAACCGCATGAAGCGGCCACCGACTGGGCCCATCGGGTCGGCCGGGCAGGCTGGGATACCGGCGACTCGGCCCTTCTGGCACTCACCCACCGTTTCACTGAGTGGCGCTACGGTGGCGGTCCCCCAGGGCGGCAGCGTGCTGGTGAACGCCCGAACCAACGTGCCAGGGAAATGAAACGCCTCGTCCGCGCATTGCGCGCACACCGCCTGCCAGCCACTGGAGAACGTCGATGAAGAGAGCACCCAGGAAGCGAATGCCGACGAACGTCCGCGTTGCCTTGCTGGCCCTGGGCGCGGCGTTGCTCGCCGGCTGTGCGTCGGAGCCCAAGCCGCTGCAGGGCCCGTTCGTCCCGATCACGCCACGCGAAGCGGCCGAAGCCGACCGCACCGGCCTGCTGGTGCGCTGGGGCGGGCGCATCGTCCAGGTCGAGCCGCAGCCCAACCGTACCTGCTTCGAGATGATCTCGACCCGACTGGACGTCTACGCGCGTCCGTACTGGGCGACGGACGATGTCGGCGGCCGCTTCATCGCCTGCCGTACCGGCTTCTACGATCCGGCGTTGTTCCAGGTCAATCGCGAGGTGACCTTCACCGGCCGCATCGGCGGCTATGAAACCCGCCGGATCGGCCAGTACGACTATCGGTTTCCGCGGGTCGAGGCGGACGTCGTGTACCTGTGGCCGGTGCGCGAGCGTGTCTACCTGACCCGTCCGGCGCCATGGCCGTGGTGGGGCTGGTGGTGAGACACGCGCGCCGCGCCTGCTGAGTGCGCAGGCAAGACCAGGATTTGCAGGCGTTCCTCAGTGCGTGGCGACGCCGAACCGCCCCAGCGGAGCCCCGGCGAGCAGGTGCAGGTGCAACTGGAACACGGTCTGCCCGCCGTGGTCGTTGCAGTTGATCACCACCCGGTAGCCGTCATCGGCAAACCCCTGCTGCTTCGCGTAGGCCGCCGCCGCCAAGGTGAGCCGGCCCACGACTTCGGCCTGCCCGGGCTGCAGTTCGTTGAGCGTCGGAATCGCGATCTTCGGCACGAACAGCACGTGCACCGGCGCCTGCGGCGCGATGTCATTGAACGCGATCAGGTGCTCGTCCTCGAAGACGATGTCGGCGGGAATCTCGCGACGGATGATGCGATCGAAGATGGTGTCGGTCATGGCGTGTCCTTGATGGAGCGGGAGGGATGAAGCGGAGTTGCCAAGGCGGGAGTGTCGGGGCGGGAACTGAAGTTCATCTCGATTCCCGCTTTACCCCTCCCGCCCCGCCCCGCCATTCCCCGCTCTAGAGCGGCATATCGCCGCGGCTGCCAAAGGCATGCGACAGCGTGCCGCGGTCGACGTATTCCAGCTCGCCGCCGAGGGGAACGCCGTGCGCCAGCCGGCTCGGCCGCACGCCGTGCTGGCGCGCCAGCTGCGCCAGGAAATGCGCGGTGGCCTCGCCCTCCACGGTCGGGTTGGTGGCGATGATCAGTTCCTGCACCTCGCCCTCGGCCAGGCGATCACCGAGGCGGTCCAGCCCGAGTTCGCGCGGGCCGATGCCGTCGAGCGGGCTCAACCGCCCCTGCAGCACGTAGTACAGCCCGCGATAGCCGGTCGCCTGCTCGATCGCCAGCCGGTCGGCGGGTGACTCGACCGCGCACAGCTGGTGCGCCTCGCGCGAGGCGCTGGCGCAGGTTGCGCAGACGTCGGTCTCGCTGAAGTCGCGGCAGCGCACGCAATGACCGATCTTCTCCACCGCCACGGCGAGCGCCTCCGACAGGCGCTGGCCGCCGGCGCGCTCGCGCTCGAGCACGTGGTACGCCATGCGCTGCGCCGATTTCTGGCCGACGCCGGGCAGCACGCGAAAGGCTTCGATCAGTTGTTCGAGCAGGGAGGACGTCATCGGGAGCGACCGGTGAATATCATCGGAATGCGGGTGCAGGGAGAGGCGATCGCACTGCCCCGGCTCAGAACGGCATCTGCATCCCGGGCGGCAGCGGCATTCCGGCCGTGGCCGCGCCCATCTTTTCCTGCGAGGCGGCATTGGCCTTGTTGACCGCATCGTTGAACGCGGCGGCGATCAGGTCCTCGGCCATTTCCGGATCCGACAACACGCTGGGGTCGATCCGCACCTTGCGGCACTCCATGCGTCCGGTGAGGGTAATGTTGACCATGCCGCCGCCGGCATTGCCGGTGACCTCCAGGCTGGCCAGCTCTTCCTGCGCACGCTGCATGTTTTCCTGCATCTTCTGCGCCTGCTGCATCAGTTGGGCGATATTTCCACGCATGTCGTCTACTCGTCGGTTGATTGGGGAAGCACTTCAGTTCACTGCGGCGGCGGCAAGCCGATTCGCGTGTCGCCGGTGGTTTCAGCCTTCGTCCAGGGGACGGATCGAGTCGGGCACGATCCGGGCACCGTGCTGCTCCATCAGCCGCTGCACGTCGGGATCGGCCATGAACGCCTGCTCGGCGGCCACCTGGCGCTGGTCGCGGGCGCGCTCGTTGCGCTCGCGCAGGGACTCGGCAGGCCGCGTCGCCGACTCGAAACTGATCTTGAGTCCCGCACCCAGGGCCGGCGCCAGCGCATCGGCGACCATCCTGATCGCGCCCGCGCTGCGCAGCAGCTCGTCGTCCTGCGACAGCGACAGGCTCAGCACGCCATTGGCATAGCCGACGAATCCCGCGTGCTCGGCGAGCAGGCGCCCCGGACCGCGCAAGCCGCTGGCGGCGATGAGCGCGTGCCAGGCGTCGGCATCGGCGATGCCCTGTCCGTGCGCAGCGGCGGCCGGTGCTTCGACAGCGGCGGGCGCAGGGGGCTGCGCGGGTGGCACCGGTTCGGCGACCCTTCCGCGCTGGGCTTCCGACGCCGCGGAATAGGCAACCGGCGGGGCGGTCGCCACGGCGGCCGCGCGCGTCGGGGTAGCCCGCGCCGCGACGGCCGGCTCGCTCGACGGTCGCGGTGCATCGCCGCCACCCGGGCGGAAAGCCAGCATCCGCAGCACGCTCATCTCGAATCCGGCGCGCTGGCTGGGTGCGAACGGCAGGTCGCGGCGGCCATTGAGCGCCATCTGGTACCACAGCTGCACCACTTCCGGGGCCAGCTGCGCCGCCAGCGCATCGATGTCGACGCCGTCGGCCTCGATCGCCGCATCGGCGACCAGTTGCCGCACCTGCACGCGGTGCAGCGCCTCGGTCAACGCCTCCAGCACGTTGCCCCAGTCGGGCGAAAATTCAGCCAGCGCCTCCACTTCGGCCAGCAGCGCCTTGCCATCGCCGTCGGCCAACGCCGCCAGCAGCGTGCCAACCCGGGTGCGATCGACGGTGCCGAGCATCGCCGCGACCGCGCCGTCGTTGAGCTCGCCACCGGTATAGGCGATCGCCTGGTCCAGCAGCGACAGGCCGTCGCGCAGGCTGCCGTCGGCGGCCTTGCTGAGCTGGCGCACCGCGCCGGCATCCACGGCGATGCCCTCGGCTTCGAGGATCTTGTGGATCTGGCCACCGATCTGCGCCTCGTCCAGGCGCTTGAGGTTGAACTGCAGGCAGCGCGACAGCACCGTGACCGGCAATTTCTGCGGGTCGGTGGTGGCCAGCAGGAACTTGACGTGCCCCGGCGGCTCCTCGAGCGTCTTCAACAGCGCATTGAACGCCGCCTTCGACAGCATGTGGACTTCGTCGATCAGGTACACCTTCATGCGCCCACGCGACGGCATGTACTGCGCGTTCTCGATCACCTCGCGCACGTCGTCGACACCGGTATTGCTGGCCGCGTCGATCTCGAGCAGGTCCAGGAACCGCCCGGCATCGATGTCGCGACATGCGCCGCACTCGCCGCAGGGCTCGGCCGAAGTTCCCTGCTCGCAATTGAGCGACTTGGCGAATATCCGCGCGATGG
>DATHRJ010000206.1:0-5497 GCA_035465455.1 Lysobacter sp. | reverse complement strand
CGACAGGGCAGATCGAGTTCGGCGAAAACTATGTTCAGGAGGCCCTTGCCAAGCAAACGCAATTGGCCCGGATTTCGGCCACCACGCACCCCCACATCGACGCGGCGGCGCTGAAATGGCACCTCATCGGCCACCTGCAGTCCAACAAGGCCAAAGAGGCCGCGGCCCTGTTCGACTGGGTGCAGACCGTGGACCGGGTGAAGCTGGTCGGCTCGCTTGCCGCCCACCGCCGCGATGACCAGCCGCCGCTCAACGTGCTGATCCAGGTCAACATCGACGACGAAGCGAGCAAGCACGGCTGCGCACCGGACGAGGTCGCGGTGCTGGCGCAGGCGATCGCCCTGCAGCCGCGACTGCGCTTGCGTGGCCTGATGGTGATCCCGACCCCGCACGCGGAGCCGGAACGACGGCGACCGGCGTTCCGGCGCAGCCGCGAGTTGTTCGAGCGCCTGCAGCGCGAGCACCCGCAAGTGGACACCCTGTCGATGGGAATGAGCGACGACGCGGCGATCGCGATCGCCGAAGGTGCGACCATGGTCCGCATCGGCACCGCGCTGTTCGGTACCCGGCCTGCGGGTCGGTGACGCTCACCACGACAACGCCCTTCCCCATTGCGGCGAGAAACCCATGACCACTACCAACGACAACACCCAGGTCGCCTTCATCGGCGGCGGCAACATGGCCCGCAGCCTGATCGGCGGGCTGATCGCGCGCGGCGGCGACGCTGCGTCCGTTCGCGTCGCCGAACCGGTGGAAAGCCTGCGCGAGTCGCTGCAACGCGATTTCGGCGTGCGCTGTTTCGCCACGGCGACGGAAGCCGCCGCGGGTGCCGCGGTATGGCTGCTCGCGGTGAAGCCGCAGGTGATGCGCAGCGTCTGCTCGGAACTGTCGGCCCTCGCGCTGGCGCAGCATCCGGTGGCGATCTCGGTCGCCGCCGGCATCACCGCCGGACAACTGGCGCGCTGGCTTGGCGGCGATGGCGGCGGCACGGTCGCGGTGGTCCGGGCGATGCCGAACACGCCGGCGCTGCTCGGCGCCGGCATCACCGGACTGTTCGCCAACGCCACCGTGGACACCGGCCAGCGCGAACAGGCCGAGCGCCTGCTGAGCGCGGTCGGGCCGACCGTGTGGGTCGGGGACGAGGCGCAGATGGACGCGGTGACCGCGGTCTCCGGAAGCGGCCCGGCCTACGTGTTCCTGCTGGCCGAGGCGATGCAGGCCGCCGGCGAGGCACAGGGGCTGCCCGCGGACACCGCGCGCGCCCTGACGACGCAGACGCTGTTGGGTGCGGCGCGGATGCTGGTCGAATCGGCGGACGCCGCCGATGTGCTGCGCGCTCGGGTCACCTCACCCGGCGGCACCACCCAGGCTGCGATCGAGACGTTCGAAGCCGGAGGCTTCAGGACCCTGGTCGATCGCGCGATCGCGGCGGCGGCCGAGCGCGGCCGGCAATTGTCTGCCGCCAATGACTGAGATGACCAGCCTGTCCTGCAAGCGGAGTTTCCCGATGGCTTTCCCGTTTTCCATTGCGCGCGCGAGGCTCGTATTCACCGCACTGCTGGCCGTCGCCCTGACCGCGGCCTGCAGCGGCAGCCCACCACCGCCGCGTGCCGCGGGCGGTGCCACGCAGTCGGCGACCGTGCGCAGCGGCGACGTGACGATCCGGGCAAGCGCCGTGCCCACGTCCACGCTGGGAGCGGCAGTTGCCGCCGAGTACGGGATCCAGCGCGGCGACGACACGGTGCTGCTGCTGGTGGCGCTGCGCAAGGGTGCGGAAGGCCAGGAAGTGTCGATCCCGGCGCAGGTGCGCGTCACCGTCACCGACCTGTCGGGGCAAAGGCAGGACCTGCCGATGCGCGAGTTGCGCAGCGGCGACCTGCTGGACTACATCGGCACCGTGGACGTGTCGGCGCCGGACACGTTGCGCTTCGACCTGCAGATCGTGCGCGAAGGCGGCGAGGTCTCGAGCATGCAGTTCACTCGCGAATTCCATCCGCGGTAAAGCCGGGGCTTCTGATCGCCCTGCAACTGCGGGCACGACCGATCGCTCACGGATCGGTCGTCAGCGAAACGAGTCGCACACCGCGCTCCGCTTGGCGGTACCGGCGGTAAGCTCGGCCTGCGTTTCCTGCAGTTGCGCGCTCCAGCGGCCATCGTCCCCGGACGCCGTTCGCGCGGCCTCCAACGCCGCGTTCGCTTCGGCGCGGCAGCCCAGCTCGCCCAGCACGCTGGCGTAGTTGTTGCCCAGCACCGGATGCTCCGGTGCCTGCGCCAGGCCGTCGCGGTAGTGGTGTGCCGCGCGATCCAGTGCACCGGCGGCGTAGGCGGCGTTTCCCAGCGCAAGGTGCACGCGCGGATCGCCGGGCCAGCGCTGCAGTGCGGCCTGGTAGGCCGGCTGCGCGGCATCCGCGCCCCCGACCCGCTCGAAATCGGCCACCGACGACAGATACGCCGCCGGCTCCGCCTGTGCCGGCAGTTCGCCCGGACGCAGCGCCACCATCGCCCAGCGCCCTGCCCAGTCCCAGGTGCGCAGGAACTTCGGTGCTTTCACTTCCAGCCCCTTCTCGGTCCCGCTTTTGAGGATCAGGCGGTTGCGCGCCGGGTCGCTGCCCACCAGCACCGCGTAGTGCCAGCGCGGGACGCTGCGGGTCAGCAGGTTCTGCAGCACCAGCACCGGTCGCCCCTCGCGCAGTTGCGCGATCAGCGCGTCGGGGCTGGCCTGGACCACGTAAGGGATGCGTCCCGCGCGGCGGGTGGCCGCCACCAGTTCCAGTTGCAGGCTGCCCTCGCGCTCGGGCAGGTAGACCTGCGGAACCAGTGCCTGCGGCGTGATCGCAACGCCGCTCGCGCCCAGCACCGTCGCCAGCGCGGCCGGACCGCACTGGTATTGGGTTTGCGGGTGGAACGGCACCTGCCCCACGAGGATCGGCGCCGCGTCGGCCGGGGTTCTGGTCAGCTGCCAGGCGGGGTTTATCGAGCAGCCCGACAGCAGCAAGGCAGTGGCGAGCGCGAGGCCCGCCACCGCACGTCCCGCCGTGCCGTGCATCAAATGCGGTTGAAGACGTTGATCACGCCGACCAGCTCCAGGATCACCAGGACCAGGAACACCACGCCGATCACCACCAGCGCATCGCCACCCGCCGGCAACCGGTCGAGCTGGCCCTGCAGCTGGATCAGTTCGGCATCGCTCAGCGATGCGATGCGGCCTTCGGCGTCGCCGGGGTCCACACCCATCTGCTGCATCGCCTGGCGCACGTCCTGGCGCGCGAATGCACCGCGAACCTGGGTTTCCCTGGAGGCACGCATCTCGGCCGACAAGGCGTCCTGGGTGGTGATCACCCCTGCCATGGCGGGACCGCTGAAACCCGGAAACACCAGGGCGAGGACCAGCAACGGCATGACGACGAATTTGCGGAACATGGCGGAGCTCCTTCTGGGGTGTTCGCTTCGTATGCCATACGTAGCGTGAAGGAAATCTGGAGCTAGCCCACTGCTCAAGCGCCTGAAGGCGCCTGGCGGGCACCCCATGCCTGGAACACCGCGGCGATCGCGCGGACCCCATCGGTCAACGCGGCCGGGCCCGGCTGCAGGATGATCGGCGACTTGATCTCGTGAAGCTGGCCGTCCCGAACCGCCGGAATCGCACCCCATCCCGGTCGCGCGGCGACCCTTTCCGGGCGGAACTTCTTGCCGCACCACGAGCCCAGGATGATGTCCGGTGCGCGCCGGATCACCTCGTCCGGATCTTCCAGGATGCGCTGCCGGGCGAGCGATTCGGCCGCGCGCTCGGGACACACGTCATCGCCGCCGGCGACGCGGATCAGCTCGGCCACCCACTGGATGCCGCTGATCAACGGCTCGTCCCATTCCTCGAAGTACACCTTCGGCCGCCGTGGCAGCCGCGCGGCCTCGGCCGCCACCGCGTCGAGGCCGCGAAGCAGTTCCTCGGCATAGGCGTTGGCGCGCCCGGCGACCCCGACCAGGGCACCGAGCCGTCGCACGTAGTCGATGATGCCGTCGATGCTGCGGTGGTTGCTGATCCAGACCTCGACCCCACGCTTGATCAGCGCCGCGGCGATGTCGGCCTGGATGTCGGAAAAGCCGACGACGAAATCCGGCTTGAGCTTGAGGATCTCCTCGACCTTGGCGCTGGTGAATGCGCTGACCTTCGGCTTCTGCTTGCGGGCGATCGCCGGGCGCACGGTGAACCCGCTGATGCCGACGATGCGATCGGATTCGCCGAGCGCGTACAGGGTCTCGGTGGGTTCCTCGGTCAGGCAGACGATGCGTCGCGGGCCAATCATGGGACTCCGGTGGGAAGCGGGGGTGCAGGAGCGGAAGTGGGAATGGGAATGGGAATGGGAAGCTGACATCGGCGTGGAACCGAAGCTGCAATGACGACCAGCCGGGTGCGCGGAGACTTGCGCATGCGAAGCAATGGCGGTTCCGCGCTTCCGCTGTCCGCTTCACCTTCCCAGCACTATGGATACAGCATCCGCTTCGACCACACCCCGGCCACGTCCGACTCGTACAGCCAGCGCTCGTGCAGGCGGAACTGCGCGCCATACCAGAACTCGATGTGCTGCGGCCGCACGCGCAGGCCGGTCCAGCGCGGCGGACGCGGCACCGTCCGGCCCTCGAACTCGCGTTCGACCTGGGCGACGCGCTGCTCGAACGTCTCGCGCGAATCCAGCGTCTCCGATTGCCTCGATGCCCAGGCGCCGATCTGGCTGCCTCGCGGCCGCGAGGCGAAATACGCATCCGCCTCCGCATCGTTGACGGTTTCGACCGGCCCCTCGACACGCACCTGCACCCCCTCGCGCACGAGCGGCCAATGAAACAGCAGTGCCGCGTGCGGATTGGCCTGCAGGTCGCGGCCCTTGCGCCCGTCCAGGTGGGTGTAGAACACGAAGCCGCGCTCATCCACGGCTTTCAGCAGCACCGTTCGCGCCGAAGGGCGGGCGTCGATACTCGCCGTCGCGAGCGTCATCGCAGTCGGATCGGGTTCGCCGGCCACGCGGGCCTCGTCGAACAGTTCCACGAACTTGGCGTGGGCCTGGGCTTGCAGGTCGGATGTGGTCATTGGGTTATTGTGAGCCGATGACGCCACGCCTGCATCACCCAGTCGCTGAAACCGGTGGCAAGGACGCTGCGGCTGCGGCAGCAGTCGCGGGCGCCGCTGCGCGCGGCTATGCACCCGACTTCGTCGAGTCCGTCCTCGACGATGCGCTGCACCACGGCAGCCGCATCCATGCGATCGGTGGCCTGCAGGGCACCGGCAAATCCACGCTGGCGGCGCAGCTGGTTGCCCTCGCCCGCCAGGGCGGACTGCGCGCGGTGGCGCTGTCGATCGACGACTTCTACCTGGGCCGGCGCGAACGCCTGCACCTGGGCCGCACGGTGCACCCGTTGCTGGCCACGCGCGGACCGCCGGGGACCCACGACGTGGCGCTGGCCTGCGAGACCCTGGATGCCTTGCGCGACGGCCGGCCGACGC
>DATHRJ010000205.1:0-3029 GCA_035465455.1 Lysobacter sp. | reverse complement strand
GCCTG
The DNA here is from genome assembly GCA_035465455.1 of Lysobacter sp. Lineage (GTDB taxonomy): Bacteria > Pseudomonadota > Gammaproteobacteria > Xanthomonadales > Xanthomonadaceae > Lysobacter_K. Next base: position 3,024 of record DATHRJ010000205.1, on the reverse strand, counting down.
GACGTGCTGCGGGCCGCGTTGAGCGAAGACGCCCGCACGGGCCGAGCCGAACATGCCGAGTCGCTGCGCACGTTCACCGCGACGCTGGATGCCCGCGTCGCCGAACTGGGTCGAGGCAACGAGGCGCGCCTGGTGCAGATGCGCGAGACGCTGGAAACCCGGCTGCGCGAGTTGCAGGTCGACAACGCCGCCAAGCTCGAACTGATGCGCGCCACGGTCGACGAGAAACTGCACGCGACGCTGGAAACCCGGCTCACCGAGAGTTTCGGCAACGTCACCACCATGCTCGCCCAGGTGCACCAGGGACTGGGCGACATGAACAAGCTGGCCGCGGACGTGGGCGGGCTGCAGCGCGTGCTCAGCAACGTCAAGTCGCGCGGCGTGTTCGGCGAGGTGCAGCTGGCCGGGCTGCTGGAACAGGTGTTCGCGCCGGACCAGTACGCGGCGAACGTGTGCACGGTGCCGGGCAGCAATGCGAACGTCGAGTTCGCGGTGCGCTTCCCGGGTTCGACCGGCGACGTCCCGGTGTGGTTGCCGATCGACGCCAAGTTCCCGCGCGAGGATTACGAGCGCCTGCTCGACGCCCAGGAGTGCGGCGACGTCGATGGCGCGCGCGCGGCCGGCGACGCGCTGGAGCGGGTGGTACGCAAGGAGGCGGCGCGCATCCGCGAGAAGTACATCTGCGCCCCTTACACGACCGAGTTCGGGATCCTGTTCCTGCCGACCGAGGGCCTGTACGCGGAGGTGCTGCGTCGCCCCGGGCTGGTCGACGGCCTGCAGCGCGACCTGCGCATCGCGGTTGCCGGGCCCACCACGCTGCTGGCGCTGATGACCAGCTTCCAGATGGGGTTTCGCACCCTGGCCCTGGAGAAGCGCTCCAGCGAGGTCTGGCAGACGCTGGGCGCGGTCAAGACCGAGTTCGGCAAGTTCGGCGACGCGCTCGCCGGGGTCAAGAAGAAGCTGGTCGAGGCCGGCAACAAGATCGACGACACCCAGCGCCGCAGCCGCGTGCTCAGCGGCAAGTTGCGCGATGTCGAGGCGATGCCCGCCAGCGATGCCCAGCGCCTGCTCGGCGACGAGGTCGAGCCCGGGGAGAGCTCGTCCTTACGCATCGCATTTGTCGAAACCGGCATCGCCGACGACGAGCTCGCGTAGCCGGTTCGCGGCACCCCCCACCGCAAGCCAGGACCTTTCGCAGCCCTTCGGCTCAGGGCGCCCATCGCTAGGCGTCGGTTGGCGCGCCTGGCTCGCCCTCACGGGCAAGCCGCCGGCCTAATAGCCGTCGGTCGGCATCACCGGCATGGCCCCGGCGGGGACTTGGGGAATGCTGTCGTCGAGCAGGTACTCGGGCAGCCCTTGCTCGCCCGACTCAAGACGATCGCCGAAGATCTGGTAATTGCGTCGCTGGCTCCAGGCGTCGCGCACCAGCGCGTAATCGTCTTCGGCGCCCGCGCGCAGGCTGTCGGTGGACATCAGCTGGGTGCGCACGTCGACCAGCTGCAGGCCCTGTAGCGGGATGCGCACCGAATCGTCGCCGACCTGGCGCAGCGGGCTCAGCGGGGCATCACCGAAGATGCCCAGGCCATCGCGCACGGTGCGCGGGCCGAACAGCGGCAGTTCGAGATAGCGCGAGCGCTCCCAGCCCCACACCCCCATCGTCTGGCCGAAGTCCTCGCTGCGATGGGCCATCTTGGCGTCGCTGGCCGGGTCGAAGATGCCGCCGATGCCCAGTGTGCTGTTGAGGGCGAAGCGGCCCAGCGATTCGGCCGCCTGGCGAGGTTTGCCCTGCAGTAGGGCGTTCACCGCCGACACCGGCTGGTTGAGGTTGGCGAAGAAATTGCTGACGCCCAGGCGTACCGGCCGTGGCACCACCCGCATGTAGACGCGCGCCAGCGGCAGCGCGATGTTACGGTCGACGGCATTGTTGAAGCGGTGGACCCGGCGGTTGTAACGCTCCCACGGATCGTAGACGCCGGCGATGTTGGCCGGTGTCGGCAAAGTCGGGTCCGCGACCGGGTTGTAGCCGGGGCCGTACAGCGACTCGTAATCGCGTTCGGCATCGGTAGGGGTGTTGTCGTCGCGGTCCTCGGCCTCCGGCGTCGTGTCTTCGGCCGCTTCATCGGTCGTTTGCGGCACCGGGGTCTTGCCGGGGGCGAGCAGGGTGCCGTCCTCGAGCCGGCGCGCGCATTCCAGCGCGGCATCGACGTCCTTGCCCGCCGCGGCCAGGCAGGCGTCCATGGCGGCCCGCTCCTCGGCCGGCAGCGTGCGTTGGATCAGGCCCTGGGCGATGCCTGCAAACGGCATGCACACGAGCGCGGCGGCGAGGAGGGTGGGGACGGTACGCATGGTCACAGTATGGGGTGGAATAAGCCGGTCGCCACGACCGGCGACCGGAAACGCGATGCTCAGCTGGCGAACGCGAGGCGGTGATCAAGCCGGTAAGCCGCGCGCAACTCGGCCAGGCCCGCGGGCGCGCCGACCACCGCCACCCCGCCGCTTCGCGAGGCCAGTTCGGCCAACAGCGCCAGACCGGCGCTGTCGACCTGGCTCGTCGCCGACAGGTCCAGCGTGCGCACTTCGCCGAGCAAGGGTTGGGCCTGCTTCCACAAACTGGCGCACGCGGAGCGTTCGAGCGCTCCGCTGAACACCAGACGCTCGCCGTCGCGGCGCACGCCAGCAGCCGCGCTCGCGACGTGGGCGGTGACGTCGTCGATCACGGCTATTCGGCCTTGGCCTGCAGCTTGCCGGCCTTGAGCTCGGTCGCGACCTGGGCGATCGACTTCTGCGCCAGTGGGCCGTCGAACTGGCTGCGGAAGGTCTGCACGAAGCTCACGCCCTCGACCATCACGTCGAACACCTTCCAGTCGTTGCCGACGCGTCGCATCAGGTAGTCGACCGGGATCGGCTCGCCACCCTGGCGCAGAATCTCGCTGGAAACGCGCACGATAGAGCCGCCGCGCAGCGGGGTTTCCGACTTGATCCGCACCTTGAGCTCGGTGTTGAAGTCCAGCAGCGAGGAGCCGT
>DATHRJ010000204.1:0-3197 GCA_035465455.1 Lysobacter sp. | reverse complement strand
GGGCGGATCGACCACGACGTCGCCGCCCGGCTCGACCGCACGGTCTCGCTGTGGCGCGAACGCCCCCCTGCACGCGTGGTGCTGCTCGGTGGCGGCGCGCTGGGTGAACCCAGCGAGGCGGAAATCGCCCGTCGCGGCTTGTTCGCGCGCGGGATCGCCCGCGACGCGCCGCTGCAGCTGGAGGCGGCCTCGCGCGACACCCTGCAGAACCTGCGCAACGCGCGCCTGCTGCTTTCGGCCGACGTGAGCGCCGCCGCGGCATTTCCGCCCGATCCCCTGGCAGCGCCGGTGCGGCTGCAGGTCACGCTGCTCAGCAACCGCTACCACCTCGCACGTTGCGCGCTGTTCGCGCGGCAACTGGGGTTCGACGCCGAGCTGTGCGCGGCCGAATCGCGCCTGGACTGGCGCCCGCGCACGCTGCTGCTGGTCGCCGGCGAGGCGGCGTACGTGTGCCTGACCGACGTGGGCACGCGCTGGGCGCGGCTGATCGGTTATCAGACGATGCTCGCGCGGGTCAGTTGATCGCCCTTCCGCCGTTCACCTGATCGCTATTTCGCGATCGCGATCGCGATTGCCTTGGCTTCGCATAGCGGCTGCCGTTGCCGTTGCCGTTGCCGGTGCCGTTGCCGTTGCCGTTGATCTTGATCTTGATCCCTGATCCACGAACTGCCGGACATGTGCATGGACCCGAAGGGCGGCGGGCATGGATGCCCGCCGGTTTCCGACCGAGCCATGGATGGCGAGTCGGAAACTCCGCGCAGAACCCTACCTGCAATGGGAGGTGTGTCGGGGAGAGCCCTTTTCTTGGTTCCGTTTCTTTTGGGCTCATCAAAAGAAATGAACTCGCCGTCAGGCGAAAGCTCTTGATTGGTTTTCGGAACAACAGCAACGGCAACAGCTCCCGCCTTGCCGCCAGCTTCAAGCAGGCGCGACCCTCGGCCAAGCGCCGAAGGTCACGCCGGCGGGCTCAGTCGCCGGGGCTGAGGCAACGGCCGAAGAAGTCCTCGCTCAGCCGCAGCCGGTGCAGCAGGTCGCTGCCGCGCAGGCCGTGCTTGGCGCCGGGGTAGGTCATCAGCTCGAACGGCTGCGCGCGCTGCTGCAGCGCACTGGCCAGCGCGGTGGTGTTGCTGAACAGCACGTTGTCGTCGGCCATGCCGTGGATCAGCAGCAGCTTCGGCGCGTCCTTGCCAGTCAATCCTTCGAGGTGCTCGTGCACGCGCGCGGCACGGTAGCCGTCCGGGTTCGCGTCGGGCAGGCCCATGTAGCGCTCGGTGTAATGGGTGTCGTACAGCGCCCAGTCGGTGACCGGGGCGCCGGCGATGCCGCAGGCGTAATCGTCCGCCGCGCGCGCGAGCAGCATCAGGGTCATGTAGCCGCCGTTGGACCAGCCGTACACGCCGATGCGCTCGCCATCGACCCAGGGCTGCGCCTCGAGCCACGCGACGCCGGCGCGCTGGTCGTCGACCTCGACCGTGCCCTGCTGGCCGTACAGCGCGCCGCCGAACGCCGCGCCGCGGCGCGGGGTGCCACGGTTGTCGAGCGAGAACACCACGTAACCGTGCTGCGCCAGGTACTGGTTGAAGTCCGGCGCCCACGTGCGTTTCACCGTCTGCGACGCCGGGCCGCCGTAAACGAACACCACCACCGGATAGCGCCTGGCGGGGTCGAAACCGGCCGGCTTGAGCACGCTGTAATGCAGCTCGGTGGCGCCGTCGGCGGCAGTCAGGGTGCCGAACTCGATCGGCCGGTGCGCTTGGCGGAATGGCGCGTACGGGTGCTGCGGGTCCGACAATTCGTTCTCGACCAGCGCGCTGATCAGGCTGCCGTCGTTGCGATGCAGGGTCAGCTGCGGCGGCGTGGACGGATTGGACCAGCTGTCGACGTACACGCTGGCGTTCTTGGCGAACGTCACCGCGTGCATGCCCGGCTCGGCCGAGATCCGCTCGATCGGCGATTCCATCGCAGCCGCTGCCGTCGCCGTCGCCGGTGGCAATGCCACCCGGTACAGCTGCGCGTCCAGCGGCGAATCCTTGCCGGCGAGGAAATACACCTGGGCGGCGGCCTCGTCCACCGCGACCACGCTGTCGACCGGCCATGCGCCCGCGGTCAGCGCGGTTGCAGTGCCTGCGGCGTCGATCACGTACAGGTGCTCGAATCCGCTGCGTTCGCTGCGCCACAGCAGCCGCCCGTCCTTGAGGAACCGCAGGTCGTTGTGCAACGGCACCCAGGTGCCGCTGCTCTCGGTCAGCAGCGTGCGCTGGCGCTCCGCCGCGGTGCCAAGGCTGACCTCGACCAGCTCCAGGCGCTGCTGGTCGCGCGACTGGCGCTGGAACGTCAGTCGCTGCGGGTCGCGCCAGTCGACGCGCGCGAGGTAGATGTCGGACTCACGGCCCAGGTCGATCCAGCGCGGCGCGGCGCCGGCGCTGGGGGCGATCACGCCCAGTTGCACGCGCACGTTGGGATCGCCCGCGGCCGGATAGCGTTGCTCGACCACCTCGGTGCGGTCCGGGTACACCTCGTAGCGCTTCTGCACCGGCACCGGGCTCTCGTCGATGCGCGCGAACGCAATCGCCGAATCGTCCGGCGCCCACCAGTAGCCGGTGTGGCGGTCCATCTCCTCGTCGGCGACGAACTCGGCCACGCCGTTGCCGATGGTCTGGCTGCCGTCGAAGGTCAGCTGCGCGGACTTGCCGGTCGCAAGGTCGATCACCCACAGGTCGCGCTCGCGCACGAAGCTGACGTAACCGCCCTTGGGCGACAGCTTCGGATCGGTGGCGAAGCCTTCGCCCGAGGTGAGCTTGCGCACGCGATCGGCAGCGTCCGCACCGGGGGCGAGGTCGTACAGGTACAGCTCACCGCCCAGCGGGAACAGCAGCGACTGTCCGTCGGGCGCCCACTGGTAGTCGACGATGCCGCTGAGCGCGGCGATGCGCTGGCGCTCGCGGCGCGCCTTCTCGGCGTCGCTGAGCACCTCCACCCCCGGCAGGACCACGTCCGAATCGACCAGCAGCGCGGTCTGCCCGCTGGCGACGTCGAACGCCCACAGATCGAGCCGGTTGCGGTCGTGAGACTTGCCGCGCAGGAAACCCACGCGGCTGCCATCGGGCGCGATCTTCGGCTTGGTCAGGCTGGGGCCCGAGAGCGGCTTGTCGCCGGCGAGCGCCTCCAGCGTCAACCCGGTAGCGGCGGCGACAGGC
>DATHRJ010000203.1:0-14390 GCA_035465455.1 Lysobacter sp. | reverse complement strand
CAGCTTCGAGACGTGCCAGTCGGTGTCGGGCGCGCGGCGTGCGTCGTCGGTCATGCGCGCGGCGAGATCGTCGGGAATCGCACTGCCGTCGTGCGGCAGGCTGATCATCAGCGGCGCGGTGCCGCGGTGGAGGGTGCAGGTATCCATGCCGGCAGTTTACTGCGGCCGCGGACCGGCGCCTTGGAGTTCGGGGTAAGCGCGGCGCGACGGTGGGGGCTTGCGCGGTCCGGGTGCGCTGCGGTTGCCCGGGCTGCCCGGTGGCTCAGGACATCAGCACCAGTTCCTCGGCGCTGGTGGGGTGGATCGCCACGGTGTCGTGCAGGTCCGCCAGCGTCAGCCCCTGGCGGAACGCCACCGCGAATCCCTGCAGGATCTCGTCGGCCGCCTCGCCGAGCAGGTGGATACCGACGACGCGGCGCTCGGGGCCGACGCACACCAGCTTGAACAGGCTGCGCTGTGGCGAGTCGGCCAGCGCATCGAGCATCGGCCGGAAGCCGGCGCGGGCGACGTACACCGCATCGCCGAAACGTTCGCGCGCCTGCAGTTCGGTCAGCCCGACCTTGCCGATCGGCGGGTGCGAGAACACCACCGTGGCGATGCCGTCGGGATCCAGCGCGTTGTCGCCCGCGCCGCCGTACAGCCGGTCCATCAGCCGCCGCGCCGCGGCGATCGCGACCGGGGTCAGCGCCAGGTCGGTGGTGACGTCGCCGACCGCATGCACGCTGGCGGCGCTGGTCGCGTGCAGTGGGTCGACGATGATCTGTCCGCGCGCGTTGGTGGCCACGCCCGCGGCGTCCAGCCCGAGGCCGGCGGTGTTCGCACGCCGCCCGGTGCCGAACAGCAACGCGTCGAACGGTTCGGTCCACGCGTTGCTGCCCTGCGCGAGATCGGTCACGCGCAGCCGCACGCCCGCACCGACGCGCTCGACCGCCGCGACCTCGTGGCCGAAGTGCAAATGCACGCCGGCCTGGCGCATGTCGTCGGCCAGTTGCGCACTGATTTCCGCATCGAAGCTGTCGATCAGGCGCGGCCCGCGCACGAATACCTCGACCCGGCAACCCAGTGCCTGCAACACGCCAGCCAGCTCGACGGCGACATAGCCGCCGCCCACCAGCACGACCCGCCCCGGCGGCGCCGACCATCGGAAGAAATCGTCGGAGATGCCACCCAGTTCGGCGCCGGGTCTCCGGGGACGCACGGCATGTCCGCCGGTCGCCACCAGCAGGTGCTCCGCACGCAGGCGCACGCCGTCGGCGCATTCGACCGTGTTCGCATCCAATAGCCTGCCGCGCAGTGGCAGGGTCGCGATGCCCGCTTCGTCCAGGCGCCGGTGGTAGCTGGCGTGGATGTTGCCGATATAGCGCTGGCGATGGGCCACCAGCGTCGGCCAGTCGAGCGAACCGCTGCCGGCGTCGAAGCCCAGAGTGCCGGCCAGCGAAATCTTTCGCGCCATTTCCGCCGCGAGCCACATCGCCTTTTTCGGTACGCAGCCGACGTTGACGCAGGTGCCGCCGAGTTCGCCGGGCTCCAGCAATGCCACGCGCGCGCCGTGCTGGGCGGCGCGGAACGCCCCGGCCAGTCCGCCGGAGCCGCCGCCGACAACGATCAGGTCAAAATCCGAATGCATGGTTCCTCCTTGTGCAGCACGCATCGTGGTGCATGCCCGCGCCTGGGCTCGTCGCGCCTTCGTCATCCCGACCTGCGCGGCTGCCGGGGCGCGTCAGCCGAATCGCTCGACCCGATAAGGCGCCGGATCGATCGCCGGCGCGCGCCCGGCGATGAGATCGGCGACCAGTTGCCCGGTGCCGGTGCTCATGCCCACGCCCATCATGCCGTGGCCCGTCGCCAGCCACAGACCATCGCGACCGGGCACGCGGCCGATGATCGGCAAGTCGTCGACGCACATCGGCCGCCAGCCGTACCAGCGCTCGCGCACTTCCGGGCCGACCGGCTGCAGCAGGTACTCGGCGGCGCCACGTTCGAGCGCGGCCAGGCGTCGCTCGTTGAGCCGGGTGTCGTAACCGGAGAATTCCATGGTGCTGCCGAGGCGGTAACCGCTACCCCACGCGGTCACGCATACCGAACGCTCGCGCAGCACCAGCGGCCGCTGCGGCACCAGCGCCGGCGCACTGTAGGTAATCGAATAGCCCTTGCCCGGCTGCAGCACGCGCCGCAGCGACGGCACCCCGATCGCATCGCTCAGTTGCCCCGACCATGCGCCCAGCGCCAGCACCACGTCGCGCGCGTGCACGACGCCATTGGCGGTGACCAGGCGCACGCCCTCGCGAACGACCTCCAGCGAGTGCAGCGCGCAGTACTCGTCGATCACCCCGCCGTGCTCGCGCACCACGCGCGCAAGTTCGGCGACGTAGCGATCGGGACGCAATGCGGCATCGCCCTCGAAGCGCAAGGCGCCGGCCACGCCCGGTTTCAGCGCGGGTTCCTGGCGCTGGTAGCTGTCGGCGTCGATCGTCTCCACGCCGATGCCGAGGCTGCGCAGGTGTGGGATCTCGGCCTGGGCATGGTCGAACGCGCGCGGATCCCGGTAGACGTAGTCCAGGCCGGTCTCGGTGAACTCGCACGCCAGCCCATGGTCGCGGACCCAGTCGACCAGGCGCGCGCGCGAGTCGTTGAGCAGCGCCGCCTTGCCCTGCGCGCTGGCGCGCCAGTCGCGGATATTGCAGCGCCCGGCGAACTTCAACAGCCAGCGCCACAGTGCGGGGTCCAGCCTTGGCGCGATGTACAGCGGCGCATCCGGGGACAGCATCCAGCGCATCGCCAGCGCGATCGTTCCGGGTGCGGCAAGCGGCGGCGCGTGGCTGGGGGTGATCGTGCCGCAATTGCCGTGCGAGCTGCCGCCACCGATGCTGCCGGCGTCGATCACGCGCACGCCACGGCCGCTTTGCAGCAGCGCCAGCGCCGAGGCCAGGCCGATCACGCCGGCGCCGACGATCACCACGTCTTCGGAGGATTGCATTGCCGAAGTCTAAGGCGAGTCAGCCGCCCGACGCATCCGTGGGCGGACGCCGTAGGTCGCTGCGCGCCATGCCCATTCGGCCGGACCGAAGCGGAACCGGGCGAGCCACCAGTGACTGAAGGCTACTTGCAACGCGAACAGCATCAGCACGAACGGCACCTGCCACGCGCGCGACAGTTGTTCGAAGTAGCCCAGCCCGTAACCGTAGAAGACCAGCGTGCAGACGATCGACTGGACCAGGTAGTTGGTCAGCGCCATCCGTCCCGCCGGTGCAAGCACTCCCAACCACGCGGCCGATCGCGGCGACTGCAGTACGCCCACCACCCAGCCCACGTAGCCCAGGCACATCAGCAGGCTGCCGAGCATCGCCAGCGCGTTGGCCACGCCCCAGGTGAAATCCATGCGCGCGTACTCGGCCGTCGGCACCAGCCAGAACGAGCCCAGCATCATCGCCAGCCCGACCGGCAATGCGATCCAGCGCAGGCGCCGGTAGAGAAGCGCGAATTCGCGCGGACGCGCGATCGCGCCGCTGCGCACGAACCAGGCGCCCAGCAGGAACATGCCGAGGATCTGCCAGCCCATGATCATGACCACGTGGCTCAGCATCAGCTTGAAGTCGCCCAAGCGCCGCGCGACCGCCTCGGCGTAGCTGCCGGAGCCGTAGGCCTGGCGTTGCGCCTCCAGCGCGTCGGTCATGATCCGCGACTGCATCGCCAGCGACTGGTCGAACTCCGCGGCGCTGGCCGGATCGGACTGCGCGAGCGAACCCACCGCGCCCAGCATCAGCAGCAGCAATGAGGGCAACACGTACACGGCCAGCCCCCACCCCAGCAGCCGCGACTGCACGGTGTTGCGAAACAGCAGCAGCACCAGCGCGATCAGCGCATAGACGGTGAGGATGTCGCCGGACCAGATCAGCAGCATGTGCGCCAGGCCGATTACCAGCAGCACCATGGTGCGTCGCAGGTACAGCATTCCGAAACCGCGACCGGCGGCCTGCGCGCGGGCCATCATCACCGCAAAGCCCATCCCGAACAGCAGCGAGAACAACGTGTAGAACTTGCCCTGCACGAGGATGTAGATCAGGCCGTCGACCCGGCGATCGGCACCGGTCAACGCCGGATCCAGCCCGGTGATCGCGCCGAACAACGGGCCGACGAACGCCTCGATGTTCATCAGCAAGATGCCCAGCAGGGCGAACCCGCGCAGCACGTCCATCGCCGCGATGCGCTCGCGGGCGGTGACCGGAGCGAGCATGGTGGGTGGCACGGCATTCATGGGCATCCCTTTCCGGTGCGTCGATGGTCCCGCTGCGAAACCGGCTAGAGCTTCCAGCCCACCAGGTTCCAGTGCCACAACATCCACGCCGCCAGCACGAACACCGCGACCGCGGCGCTGTGACGCAGCTTGCGCCATGCCGGCCACTGACCCCGCCAGGCCGGCACCAGCATCGCGGCGTTGACCGCGCTCAGGCCGATCACTGCCGGAGACCACCACAGCAAGATCGTGAGCAGCGGCCCGGGATATCCGTAGAAGAACCCGGAGCTGGCGTGCGCCGAGCGCATCAGCAGCAGCGTCAGCACGCCCAACACCAGCCACGCTCCCGCGGTTGCGTACAGCCAGCGCGCGCTGCGCATCGCGCCGGCGCCGGCGTGCGCGCGCCGCCGGCGCAACCAGGCACCGGTCAGCACCAGCATCGAGACCACGGCCGCCACCCCGATCAGCGGCGCCAGCGACTCGCTCACGTCGAAAAATCCGGCTCGCATGGAGACGTTGTGGCCCAGGGCAGCGGCGAATCCGGTGACCGCACCGGCATCGTCGAGGAGGAAAGCGATCCGGCCGGGGCCCTCGGCTTCGCGGAACACGGTCGGGCTTTCCGGCACCCAGCGCGAGGCGATGCCGTTGGCGGTCAGTACGAGGCTGCGGTCCGGGGCCGCCGCGACCTGGGTGAGCGAGGTGAGGAACGCCTTCTCCGCGCTGCTGAAATTGGTCCGCTGCGCGACGTAGCGCCCGGCGAAGCGCGCAGCATCGAAATCGACGGGGATCACAGGCAACGCGGTTTGCCGTGCCTGCGGGAAATAGCGCTCGAGGACCTTTTCCGCGACCTGCGGCGCGAACCGGCGGCCGGTGTCGGTGTTGGTGGAGACGAAGATGCCGATGCCCAACTCCGGCACCACGGTCATGCTGGAATGGAACCAGCTGGTGGCGCCACCGTGGCCGAGCGCGCGCACCGCGCCGAAACGGTTGTCGAAGAAGCCGTAGCTGAAGCCGCCGACCTCGGGGGCGTTGCGAAACAGCGGCTCCCCCGACAGGCGCGCATAAGCCGACGGCGACAACACCTGCACGCCGTCGAGCTGGCCCTCGTTGAGCAGCATGCGCATGTAGCGCCCCATGTCGGCGGCGGTGCTCGATGCGCCGCCGGCGGGGGCGATCTGCGCGATGTACTCGAACACCTGCGGCTTGAACCCGCCGCCGGACCTCTGGAAACCGCTCGACCACAGCCCCTTGAAGCGCGGCTGCACATTGCGCGAATCATCGGCCGGCAGCGGTTCGCCAAACGTCGTCAGACGCATCCCCATCGGTGCGAACAACTCGCGTTCGGCCAGCGCGTCGAAACCGACGCCGTGGACGTGGGCAACCAGCGCCCCAAGCAGCGCCACCGAGTAGTTGGAGTAGACCGCATGCAGGCCGGGTTCGCGCACGCGCTCGGGGCGGTGGCGCTGCAGATACTCGTGCGCCGGCCGCACGCGCTCGGCGCTGTCGACGAACAGGTGCCCGAGCGCGGAATCCTCGTAACCGGCGGTGTGGGTGAAAAGATGCCGCACCCGCACCGGCGCAAAACCGTCCTCGGGCAGTTGCAGCGAAGCCGGCAGGTAGGCATTGACCGGCTGGTCGAGGTCGAGCCGGCCTTCGTCAATCAGGTCCAGCGCGAGCAGGTAAGTGAAGGTCTTGGAGATCGAGGCGATCCGGAACAGCGTGGTCTCCGGCGACACCCGCTGCAGCGGATCGCTGGAGGCGATGCCGTAGCCGCGCAGCAGCAGCGGCCCATCGCGGTCCACGATCGACACCGCCACCCCGGCGATGCCTTCGCGTTCGCGGCCCGCATCGACGAGGCCATCGACGTACGCGGCCAGGTCCACCCGGTCGATCGCCGCTGCAGCCGTTGGCCGCGGCGGCGGCTCGTCCGGGCCCGGTGTCGGCGTGGCCGCCGGCGCGCACATGCCGGGAATCCACCACAACGCCGACAACGCCGCGGCGAGCGCGGCCACATGGACTGGCTTCATCTTCCCTGCCTGAATGCGATCCCCGTGGCGATTAGATCACGCCAGGCAGCGGACGGCTCAGTGCTGGTGGCCGCCTTCGCCATGCACGTGGCCGTGCGCGACTTCCTCGGCGCTGGCTTCGCGGACCTCGACGATCTCCAGGGCGAAATGCAGGTCCTTGCCGGCCATCGGGTGGTTGAGGTCGACATCGACCACGCTCATGCCGACCTTGAGGATGGTGACCGCGCGCGGGCCGAAGTTGGTCGGCAGCACCGCCTGCATGCCCGGCTCCAGGCGCGCGCCCTTGAAGTGCTTCTTCGGCACGCGCTGGGTCAGGCCCGGCTGCAACTCGCCGTAGGCCTCGGCGGCGGCGACGTCGACCTCGAACTTCTCACCGGCCTCGTGGCCTTCCATCGCCTTTTCCAGGCCCGGGATGATGTTGCCGTGGCCGCTGAGAATCGCCAGCGGTCCGCTTGCTTCCGAACTCTCCAGCGGCGGCTCGCCCTGGGCGTGGGCGGCAGCTTCGCTGACGGTGTAATGGAATACGACGACGCGGTCTTTTTCGATTTTCATTGCGGGACTCGGAATGAGGAACTGGGGCGCCAGCAGGCGCGGGGCGCAGCGTGGCGGAGGCAGGGCGACGGAGCGGTCGGCCGGGGTTGTCGTCACCGACGTGAACAGCCAAGCTAGGCCCGATGACCAAGGCCGCGCATTATCCCGGCAAGCCCACCCCCGCGCCAGCGCGGGAGGCTTTGCCCGCAACCGGCAGCCAGGTGCTCTCCCGGAGCACGCTTGCGTGTGGCCTGTTGGTGCTGGCGGGCATCGCCGGTTGCGGCGGTGGCCACCCGCAGGTGCGCGCTTCCGCCGCGCCGGCGGCGTGGGCGGTGGTGTCCCCGTCCGACCCGGCCGCGGCCAACGCGGTGCTGATGCGCGCGATCAGCCTGGTCGGCACGCCGTACCTGTATGGCGGCAACTCCCCGTCCGGCGGGTTCGACTGCAGCGGGCTGGTCAACTACGTGTACCGCGACATGCTGGAGCTCAACCTGCCGCGGACCTCGGCGGCCCTGGCGGAATTCCAGGGCCCGAAGATCTCGCCGCGGCAGCTGACCGCGGCCGACCTGGTGTTCTTCGGCCGCGGCGGCAATGTCAGCCATGTGGGCATCTATGTCGGCGAAGGCCGCTTCGTGCATGCCCCGAGCAGCGGCGGCACGGTGCGTCTGGACCACCTCGATGGCCCCTACTGGCGCGATCATTACAGCGGGGCGCGGCGGGTCCTGAATTAGGCCACCGGCAGCTCGCATGTGCACGCTTTGTGACTGGGGGCACTCGTTTTCACGAAACTTTAACGAAAGATTGACCTGCAGGGCCGGTTTGGCGGGCATCATCGCCGGGTCCCAGCTTAGTGATGACCGCGTGACGAACTCCTCCCAGCAACAGATCGCCCCCCTTTTGCGCCCCGTTACCACGGTCGCAGCCCGCTTTTCGATGCGCCTGCTGTTCGCCGGTGCATTGTTCGCGGCCGCGCTGCCGGCGTTGGCGCAGCAGGTGCCGGGATCGGCACTGGAAGGCAGCACTTCGATGCGCAACGACCTGGCCGACGCGCCCGCGCCCAACAGCCGCGGCCTGCTCCCGGACTCGATGACGCTCTCGGATCGCGCGTTGTACCTGGCTTCCGACATCAACCGGATGCTCGCGCCGGGCAAGTCCGGCGGCACCGAATCGACCGATGGCCGCGTCAAGAGCGTGCTGCAGCGCGCGATGGCGCTGCTGGGCACCCCCTATCGCTGGGGCGGCGCCACCCCCGACAGTGGCTTCGACTGCAGTGGCCTGGTCAGTTACGTGTTCCGCAATGCGATGGGGATCGAGCTGCCGCGGGTGTCGCGCGACATGGCCAAGAGCGGCGAACTGATCAGCGACCGCGCCAAGCTCAGCGCAGGCGACCTGGTGTTCTTCGGACGCCGCGGCCGCGTCGACCATGTCGGCATCTACGTCGGCGAAGGCCAGTTCGTGCATGCCCCCAGCACCGGCAAGGACGTGATGGTCTCCAGCCTCGACACCGGCTACTGGAGCGGTAAGTACCTGCAGGCGCGCCGCGTCGCCGGGATCTGATCGCGGGCGGCAGCACCGCGCGCCACATGTACGCGCCACATGTATATGCGTATGCATCAACAGGCCGCCTTCGGGCGGCCTGCTTCGTTGGCGCTGCGGCGGCTGTGGAACAGGCCACCACGCGGTCCCGGGTGGGCTTTGCCTACCGGGGCTACGGCGATGGCTCGCTCGCCAGCCGATAGCGCTCCACCGTCTGCTCGATGCCCTTGCTGAGCTCCATCACTTTCAGCGCGTAGCCGGCCATCTGCCGGTCGTCGTCGCTTGCCGGCGTCCACGGCGGCACCGCCACCGGCTTGCCCTCGACCCCGTCGAGCGCGACGAAGACGATCACGCAATGGGTGCACAGGCGGGTCGCCCCGCCCATTGGATCGCGGGCACTGACCTCGACCGCGAAATGCATGCTGCTGGTGCCGGTGTGGACCAGCTTGGTGCGCACGGTGACCAGGTCGCTGATGCGGATCGGCGCGACGAAGCGGATGCCGCCGACCGCGACCGTCACGCTGTAGGTGCCGCTCCAGCCGACGGCCGCCGCATAGCCGGCCTGGTCGATCCACTTCATCGCCACGCCGCCGTGGACCTTGCCGCCGTAATTGACGTCGGCCGGCTCGGCCAGGAAGCGCATCGTCAGCTCGCGCTGCTGGCCGGTCATGCGCGCACCCGGCACCGGAGCGGTGCAATCCAGGTGGATCGGATGGTGAATGTGCCCATTGGGTCCTCCAGCGTGTTCGGCCGCGATTATGCGCGCGATCGCGCGGTTGCCGGGTCGCCGCGCGTGCGCGATGCTGCGGGCAACGGACTTCGGGAGCGGACGACATGGGACGCATGATCGGGGCGGTACTGTTGGGCGTGATCAGCGCGTGGGTGGTGATCATGCTGTTCGAGTTCGCCGGGGCCAGCGTGTACCCGCCGCCACCGGGCAGCGACCTGCGCGACCCCGACCAGTTGCGCGCTTACATCGACTCCGCGCCAACGGCGGCGATGGCGTTCGTGCTGGCCGGCTGGGCCGCCGGCGCGTTCCTCGGCGGCTGGGTCGCGGCCAAGCTGTCGCACCGGCACCGGCTCGGCGTGGCCCTCGCGGTCGGCGCGGTGGTGCTGGCCGGCGTGGCCGCCAACGCGATGATGGTCCCGCATCCAGCCTGGTTCACCGTGCTCGGCCTGCTGCTGCCAATGCCGGCGGCCTGGCTGGCGGCGCGGCTGGTGCCGCGGGGCGAGACCTGATCGCGCGCTCGCGTGGCGTGGCCGCGACTGGCCAAATCGCGGACACTGTCGCGCCCGCCGCACCGAGCCCCCGATGCCCTACACCCCGATCGTCGCCACTCTCGGTTACGTGCTGTCGCCGGACGGGCGCGAGGCGCTGCTGGTGCACCGCAACGCCCGCGCGGACGACGCGCACCTGGGCAAGTACAACGGGCTGGGTGGCAAGCTGGAATCCGACGAGGACGTGCTGGCCGGCATGCGCCGCGAGATCCGCGAGGAAGCCGGAATCGACTGCGACCAGTTGGCCCTGCGCGGCACCATCAGCTGGCCGGGTTTCGGTCCGGCCGGCGAGGACTGGCTGGGTTTCATCTTCGTCATCAGCCGTTTCAGCGGCACGCCGTTCAGCAGCAACGCCGAAGGCACGCTGGAGTGGGTCGCGCTCGATCGCCTGCACGAGCTGCCGATGTGGGAAGGCGACCGCCAGTTCCTGCCGCTGGTGTTCGACGCCGACCCGCGCCCGTTCCACGGAGTGATGCCGTACCGCGACGGACGAATGCTGTCGTGGCGGTACTCGCGGGCCTGAAGCACTCAGTGACGATGCGATGGCCTCGGTTCAACGACCGCCGCGCCGCATCGGGCCCGGGGCTGGCATCGTAACTTTGGTGACCTGCGACAACCCCGGCTGCAACACGCAGCGGTCATACTCGGCCCTTCCTTGATGGCCCCTGACATGCACCGATTGCTCCATGCGTGCCGCCTGCTCCTGCCCATCGCACTGCTGAGCGCTTGCGCCAGCACTGCCGCCGAGACAGCGCCAGCGCGCGCCGCATTGCCGGTCGAAGTCGCCGCGATCGCGCGTCCCGACGGCGAAACCCCGCAATGGTGGTTCCGCGACGGAGCGGCGCAGGCGGCACGGCGTGGGGCGATGTCCGGCCAGGCACGCAACGTGATCCTGTTCGTGGGCGATGGCATGAGCCTGACCACCGTCACCGCCGCGCGCATCCTGGCCGGGCAACTGCGCGGAGACCCGGGCGAGGAAAGCCGCCTGGGCTGGGAAGACTTCCCCGCCACGGCGCTGGTCAAGACCTACAACACCGATTCGCAGACCCCCGATTCGGCCGGCACCATGACCGCCATGGCGACCGGGGTGAAGACCCGCCGCGGCGTGATCAATATCGGCCAGCAGCCACGGCGCGGCGATTGCCGGGGCAGCCGGGGCAACGAATTGCTGAGCCTGTGGCAGCTCGCCGCGGCGGCCGGCATGCCGACCGGCATCGTCACCACCACCGCAGTCAGCCACGCGACCCCGGCTGGCACCTTCGCCAACGCCGCCGACCGCGTGTGGGAGAACGACAGCCGGCTTCCGGCGCAGGCCCAAGCCGCCGGCTGCATCGACATCGCCCGGCAGCTGGTCGAAACCGCGTATGGCCGCGGACCGGTGGTGCTGCTGGGCGGCGGTCGCCGCGACTTCCTGCCGCGCGAGCAGGCCGACCCGGAGTACCCGGAATTGACCGGCCATCGCCGCGACGGGCGCGACCTGACCGCCGCCTGGCGCGCGCGTCATCCTGGCGGCGCCTACGTGTGGAATGCCGCGCAACTGGAAGCGGCGCCGGCCGATGCGCCGTTGCTGGGGCTGTTCGACCACGACCACATGCAGTACGAACACGAGCGCGGCGACGACCGCGGCGGCGAGCCGGACCTGGCGCAGATGACCCGCGCCGCGCTCACGCGGCTGGCGCGGCAAGGGCGCAACGGCCAGGGTTACCTGTTGCTGGTCGAGGCCGGCCGCATCGACCACGCCCACCATGCCGGCAACGCCTACCGCGCCCTGATCGACACGCTCGCGTTCGACGCCGCGGTCCGCGCCGCGGTCGAGCTGACCTCGTCCGAAGACACCTTGATTCTGGTGACCGCCGATCACTCCCACACCCTGAGCTTCGGCGGCTACCCGGCCCGCGGCAATCCGATCCTGGGCAAGGTCCGCGAAGCCGGCGCCGACGGCTTCAGCCGCGACGCCACCGGCCTGCCCTACACCACGCTCAGCTACAGCAACGGCCCCGGCTACGGCGGCGCGAGTTCGAGCCAGTCCGCCGGCGCCAAGCGCTTTCCGCATCGGCCCAAGGAATACCAGTCCAACCGGGGCCGTCCGGACCTGAGCGAACTGGACACCACCGACCCCGACTACCTGCAGGAGGCCCTCGTGCCGCAAGGCAGCGAGACGCATGGCGGCGACGATGTCGGCCTGTGGGCGAGCGGGCCCGGCAGTGAAGCGGTGCGCGGCACGATCGAGCAGAACGTGGTGTTCCACCTCATGCTGCAGGCCACCCCGCACCTGCGCGAGGCGCTGTGCGCGAAAGGCGGCTGCAATGCCGACGGCGTGCCGGTGGAGCTGCCCGACGCGGCCGCCTTCCAGTCGCGCTAGACGGCACCGGTGGTCAGAACGGCTTGGCCAGCACCAGCCACACGATCGCCACCAGCACCAGCACCGGCACTTCATTGAACCAGCGCATCGCGGTCGAGGACGGCAGCGCACGCCCGGCGGCGACGCCCTTGAGCCAACGCCCGCTGACGATGAAATAGACCAGCAGCGCGACCACCAGCGCGAGCTTGGCGTGCATCCAGCCGGACCCCGGCGCGACCATCGTCGGAAAATCCGGGATCACGCGGTAGCCAAGCCAAAGCACGAAGCCCAGCACCACCGCGAGGCCGAACATCGCATGGCCGAACCCGTACAGGCGCCGCCCCATCAGCACCAGCCGTTCGCGCACCGCGGGATGCTCGCCAGCCTCCGCCAGATTGACCAGGATCCGCGGCAGGTAGAACACCGCCGCCATCCACGCGATCACGAACACGAGGTGGAAGATCTTGGTCCAGATGTAGGCAGTCATGCGGCGTCCCCTGATTAGCGATGGCAGCCGGCAAGGCGCCGGACCGCGGTAGGATGCCACGCCCACGCTCCTGCCCCGCCGATGACCAAGCACTACGACCAGGCCTATTTCGAACGCTGGTACCGCGATCCCGCGCTCAAGGCTGGTGCGATCGGCGGTGCCGCGCGGCTGGCGCGCAAGGTGGCGCTGGCGGTGGCGACCGCCGAATACCACCTGGAACGCCCGATCCGCAGCGTGCTCGACATCGGCTGCGGAGAAGGCGCGTGGCGCGCGCCGCTGCTGAAGCTGCGGCCGAGGCTGCATTACCTGGGCTTCGACAGCAGCCCGTACGCGGTCCAGCGCCATGGCGCGCGGCGCAACCTGCACCTGGCCCGCTTCGGCGACTTCCAGCACCTGCGCCCGTGCGCCCCGGCCGACCTGCTGGTGTGCAGCGACGTGCTGCACTACCTGCCCACGCGCGAACTCGACCGTGGCCTGCCGGCGCTGGCCGAACTGTGCGGCGGGGTGGCGTTCCTGGAGACGTTCACCCGCAGCGACGGCATCGACGGCGACACCGAGGGCTTCCACGCCCGGCCGGCGGGCTTCTACCGCCAGCGCCTGGAGGCGATCGGGCTGACAGCGCTGGGCTCGCACCTGTGGCTGGCACCCGCGTTGCTGGACGGCGCCGCAGCGCTCGAACTGCCCGCCTGAACGCGGCTGGATTGCGCCACTTCTCCCGTCCTGCGGGCCCCGGCAGACCGATCCGCGCCGCGTACACTTGCGCTGGGGCAGGCCGATGGCCGGTCAGCAGTCGTTGCCGAAACGCGTCGCCAGTTCACTTTCCGTTCGCCGCGATCGGCTACGCTGCAGTGCAACATGGTCCGTAAACAGGGGAACGGAAACGATGTTTTTCTACCAGCTGCACGAATTCGGCCGGGCCTGGATGGCGCCGATGAACTACTGGGCCGACGCCAGCGCCAAGATGTTCAACGCCCCCGGAAGCTGGTTGTCGACGATGCCCGGCGCCTCGCGCCTGGCCGCCGGCTACGAGCTGATGTACCGCGTCGGCAAGGATTACGAAAAGCCGGAGTTCGGCATCCACCGTATCGAGTTCGACGGCCGCGAATACCCGGTGATCGAGCGCGAAGTGCTCAACAAGCCGTTCTGCCGCCTGCTGCGCTTCAAGCGCTACGCCGATGAGGCCGACAACATCGCCGAGTTCCGCGACGACCCCTCCGTGCTGGTGGTCGCGCCGCTGTCGGGCCACCACTCCACCCTGCTGCGCGATACCGTGCGCACGCTGCTGCGCGACCACAAGGTCTACATCACCGACTGGGTCGACGCGCGCATGGTGCCGGCGTCGGAGGGCGCGTTCACGCTGGACGACTACGTCGGCTACATCGAGGACTTCATCCGCCAGATCGGCGCCGACAAGCTGCACGTGATCAGCGTCTGCCAGCCGACGGTGCCGGTGCTGGCGGCGGTATCGCTGATGGCCGCGCGCGGCGAGGCGACGCCGCGCTCGCTGGTGATGATGGGCGGGCCGATCGACTACCGCGAAAGCCCGACCCAGGTCAACGACCGGGCGATCAAGAAGCCGCTGTGGTGGTTCGAGTCGAACCTGGTCCACCAGGTGCCGGCAAACTACCCAGGTGCTGGCCGCCGCGTGTATCCCGGCTTCATGCAGCACGGCGGCTTCATGGCGATGAACCCCGAACGCCACGCGCAGTCGCACTGGGATTTCTACCAGGACCTGGTCAAGGGCGACCTCGAGGACGCCGCCTCGCACCGCGCGTTCTACGACGAATACAACGCGGTGCTCGACATGCCCGGCGAGTACTACCTCGACACCGTGCGCGTGGTGTTCAAGGAGCACCTGCTGCCGCGCGGCCTCTGGGACGTCAAGGGCGAGCGCGTGGACCCCGGCGCGATCACCGGCACCGCGCTGCTGACGATCGAAGGCGAACTGGACGACAT
>DATHRJ010000202.1:0-20018 GCA_035465455.1 Lysobacter sp. | reverse complement strand
GCACTCGTTGTCGCCATGCCCGCCTCCCCCCGTTCCGGCGCAGGCTGCGTTGCCTGCATCCTCGCCCCGCTTGCCGCGCTCGTTTTGGCTGGATTGTCGTTGGATGCCGCTGCCGCGGTTTCCCGTCGCGACCAGCCCGCGGTCGACGCGCTCAACCAGCGCATGCAGGCGGCGGAAGCCAAATACCTCGCCGGCGTGGTCAAGCTGCGCAATGCCGATCCGGACGGTCAACTGCAGAGCGATTCGGCGCTGGAGGACATGGAGGACGTCGTGGCCGCGTGCAACAAGCAGCGCGGCTGTTCGGTGCCGGCAATGATGGTCACGTTCAAGCGCCTGCTCAAGGCCAATGCCGATGCGCAGGGTGAGGCGGTCGATGCGGATTTCGACAGCACCCTGGTCGACGAGGGGATCGAAATCGGGACTCGCGTGCCCGATGCCGCGGGCGCCGCGGCGCTGCTCACCGCCGATGGCCAGCGTTTCGTCAAGATGGTGCAGTACAACCCCGCGGTGCAGGCCGGCATCCGCCGCTGGTTGACCGACATGCGGGTGTCGCTGATCCAGAGCCACGAGAACTACCAGTACATGCGCCACCTGATGTCGCCCGCGTTCGAGCGCGCCGGGCTCCCCGAGGCGCTGCTGTTCGGGATCATGGCCAAGGAATCCAACGGCCGGGTACATTCGGGCTCACGCGCCGGCGCGGTCGGACCGATGCAGTTCATGCCGGCGACGGGGCAACGTTTCGGCCTGGGCCCTGACGGCAGCGGCTTCGACACGCGCTACGACCCGCGTGCGTCGGCCGACGCGGCGGCGCGTTACCTCAACGAGCGCTTCCGCGAACTGGACGACAACATCGAGATGTCGCTGGCGGCCTATAACGGCGGCGAGGGCAGGGCGCTGCGCGTGCATCGTGGCAGCGGCGGGCGCAATTTCTGGGATGCGGACGTCTACAACCAGTTCCCGGCCGAGACCAAGGACTACGTGCCGATGGTGATCGCCGCGGCCTGGCTGTACCTGCACCCGAAGGAATACGGCTTGAGCTTCCCGCGGGTGGACACGCGTCCGGCCACGCTGCGCCTGGAGCAGCCGTCCTCGATCTACCAGCTGACGATCTGCCTGGGCAACGGCGGCACGCGCGACGGCTACATGCGCGTGCTGCGCAACCTCAACGCGCGCTACGAGGCCGAGAGTTACCTCGCCGCCGGGACCACGCTCAACGTCACCAGCAGGATGGTCGGCCTGTACAACCGCCACTGCGTGGATGGCAAGCGCGCCGAACTGGCGCGCACACTGGTTATGAGCGATGCGAGTTCGGCGATCGTGCACACCGGTCCGGTCACGCTGGTGGAGCCGCCGGTATCGACCTTCATCCCCGGCCAGGGCGCGGTCGCCACCACCGTGGCCACGGGTCGTCCGGCACCGGTGCGCGTACGCGAGCACCGCGTCCGCCGCGGCGAGACGCTCAACTCCATTGCGCGCGACTACCAGTGCGACACCGGGCGGCTGGCCGAGGCCAACGGCATTTCGGGCCCGCGCTTCGCGATCAAGCCCGGGCAGAAGCTCAAACTGGACGGCTGCCGCAACCCTCCCGCGTGAGCATGGGCGCAACCCTCAGGCCAGCACCGTGCCCAGGCGCTGGCCGAGCTTGACCGCCCATTCCGCCGAAAGCTCGGGCGACAGCTCGGCCACGCCCGGCGGTAGCAGCACGATCACGGTGGAGCCGTAGTTGAAACGCGCCATCTCCTCGAAGCGCTGCAGCGTGATGTCCTCGCCGCGGTAGTCCTTGACCGTCACCGTGTCGCCATAGGCGGGGATTTCCTCACCGCCCCAGACCGTTTCCACGCCCGAGACGAACAATGCCCCGACCATCACCATGGCCATCGGCCCGAAGTCGGTGTCGAAGTGGCAGACCAGGCGCTCGTTGCGCGCGAACAGCCGCGGCACCCGCTGCACGGCCGCAGGACCCACGCTGAACAAGCGGCCGGGGATGTGCAGGGTTTCGCGCAGGCGCCCGGTCCACGGCATGTGCACGCGGTGGTAATCCTTGGGTGACAGGTACACGGTGGCGAACAGGCCGCCATGGAAGGCTTCCGCCGCTTCCTCGTCGCCCAGCAGTTCGGCCGCGGTGAACGATTGCCCCTTGGCCTGGAAGATGCGGCCGGGTTCCTCGCCGCCCCTGCCGGCGGACGGCCCGATCGTGCCGCACTGGCTGATGTGGCCGTCGGCCGGCATCAGCAGCGCGCGCGGATCCGCGTCCGGCGTGCGCGCACCGGGTTTGAGCGCGCGGGTGAAGAACGCATTGAACGACCGGTAGCTCGCCGGGTCCGACTGCGCGGCTTCACCGAGGTCGACGCCGAACCTGCGCGTCACCGTGTCGATCAGCCAGGCCTTCAATGTCGGTGATTCCGAATACGCCAGCGAACGCGCCAGCGACGACAGCGCGCGGTGCGGCAGCACGTAGGTCAGCGTGGTCAGCAGGCTCATGGCGCGCTCGCGGCGGTCAGCGCGGCCATGTCGGCCGCGATCGCATCCGGGTCGAGCGGCGGCTGCGCCAGCCCCGTCATCCGCCCCTGCGGATCGAGGATCGCGATCGCGGCGCTATGGTCGACCGAGTACTGGTCGGCCGGGGCGTCGCCCTCGGATGGTGCCTTGGCGAACACCAGGCTCAGGGAGCGCGCGAAGGCCTCCAGCGCGGGGATGTCGGCAGTCGCGGCGATGGTGTCGCGGTGGAACGCGTGGGCGTATTCGCCGGTGTGCTCGGGATCGTCGCGCTCCGGGTCGACCGAGACGAACAGCACCCGCGGGCGCACGGCCTCGGGCAACGTTTCCCACTGCTTCTGCGCCTGCGCAAGCCGGGTCAGGGTCATCGGGCACACGTCGGGACAGTGCGTGAAGCCCAGCGACACCAGGGTCCAGTGGCCGCGCAACTCGCCCGGCACCAGCGCGGTGCCGTCGGACTGGCGCAGGCTGAACGCCGGCAGTTCGCGCGGTGGGTCGAACAGCCGCACGGCCGTGGTCTCCGGCCATGCCGAGCCGGGCTCGGGTGCGAACGTCTTCTGTGCGGCCCACAGGCCGAGCGCCGCGGCAATCGCGACGAGGAGGATAGACACGGTGGTGCGATTGAACACGGCAGGTCCCGTTTGATGAGGGGATCGATAGTCGGCATCTTGCCGCTGCCCATGATAGCGGGCAGCGGCCGCTATAATCGCCAGCCTTCCCCAGAACGTGCCGTCATGACCGCCGAACGCGCCAGCTTTGCGTCCGCCAGCTTCGAGCAGGTGTCGATCATCGACCTGATCCGCTTCGGGGGCAGCAGGTTCGCCGAGGCGGGGCTGACCTTCGGCCACAGTTACGACAACGCGCTCGACGAGGCGACGCAACTGGTGCTGCACGTGCTGCGGATGCCGCACGACCTCAGCCCGGTGTACGGCGCATCGCGCGTGACCGGCGAGGAAAAGGCGGCAGTGCTCGCCTTGTTCGAGCGCCGCATCAACGAGCGCATCCCGGCCGCCTACCTGACCGGTGAGGCCTGGTTTGCCGGGCTGAGCTTCATGAGCGATCCGCGCGCGCTGGTCCCGCGCTCGCCCATCGCCGAACTCATCGAATCGGGTTTCGAGCCCTGGCTCGGCGGCCGCGAAGTCCACCGCGTGCTCGACCTGTGCACGGGTTCAGGATGCATTGCGATCGCGACCGGCCACTATCATCCGGACTGGCGGGTGGACGGCGCCGACATCAACGACGACGCGCTGGCATTGGCGGCCCAGAACAAGGCGCGGCTGCATGCCGACAACGTCACCCTGCGCCGGTCCGACCTGTTCCAGCAGTTGCAGGGCGAGGTCTACGATCTGATCGTGACCAATCCGCCGTACGTGACCCACGCCGAAACCGATGCGCTGCCGCGCGAGTACGCGCACGAGCCCGAACTGGGCCTGCGTGCCGGCGATGACGGGCTCGACCTGGCGCTGCGGATCCTGCGCGACGCCCCGGAGCACCTCAGCGAGCATGGGTTGCTGATCTGCGAGGTCGGCGAGGCCGAGCGCGCGCTGGTCGAGCTGCTGCCGGAGCTGCCACTGGCCTGGGTGGAGTTCAAGGTCGGGCAGATGGGCATCTTCGTCGCCGAGCGCGCCGACCTGGTCGCCCACGCCGCGCGCATCCGCCAGCTGGCCGACGCACGCGCATGATCGCGACGGGTCGCCCGCATCGATGAATACCTTCGGCCGCCTGTTCCGGGTCACCACGTTCGGCGAGAGCCACGGGCCGGCGATCGGCTGCGTGATCGACGGCTGCCCGCCGGGACTGGCGCTGGCGGAGGACGACTTCCGGGTCGATCTGGACCGTCGCGCGAGCGGCAAGACCCGGCATACCTCGGCGCGACACGAGGCCGATGCGGTCGAGATCCTCAGCGGCGTGTTTGAGGGCCGCACCACCGGCACGCCGATCGCGCTGCTGATCCGCAACGTCGATGCGCGCAGCAAGGACTACGGCGCGATTGCCGAGCAGTTCCGTCCCGGCCACGCCGACTACACCTACTGGCACAAGTACGGGCTGCGCGATCCGCGCGGCGGCGGCCGCTCCTCGGCGCGCGAGACCACGATGCGGGTCGCGGCAGGCGTGGTGGCGAAGAAGTGGCTGGCGCAACACCACGGCGTGCGCGTGCAGGGATTTCTCGCCCAGATCGGCGAGATCGTTCCGCGCGCCATCGACCTGGGCGTGGTCGAGGACAACCCGTTTTTCTGGCCGCATGCGGCGCAGGTCGCGGAGCTGGAAAGCTACATGGACGCGCTGCGCAAGTCCGGCGATTCGGTCGGCGCGCGCATCGACGTGGTCGCCGAGGGCGTGCCGCCCGGCTGGGGCGAGCCGGTCTACGGCAAGCTCGACGGCGAACTCGCGGGCGCATTGATGAGCATCAACGCGGTCAAGGGCGTTGAAATCGGCGACGGGTTCGCGGCGGTGGCTTCCAGAGGCAGCGAACATCGCGATGCGATGCATCCGGGCAGCGACGGCCGTGCCGCGTTCGCCTCCAACCATGCCGGCGGCGTGCTCGGCGGCATCAGCAGCGGCCAGCCGCTGCGCTGCTCGGTGGCGTTCAAGCCGACTTCGAGCCTGCGCCTGCCGGTGGACAGCCTCGACGTCCGCGGCGATGCGGTCGAGGTGGTCACCACCGGTCGCCACGACCCCTGCGTCGGCATCCGCGCCACGCCGATCTGCGAGGCGATGGTGGCGCTGGTGCTGATCGACCAGGCCCTGCGGCATCGGGCGCAGTGCGGCGACGTGGCGGCGACGTTGCAGGCCAAACCGTAGCGGCCTCGCGCCGCCGGACCCGCAGCACTTTCGCCGGTAGCCCGGCATCCAGCAATCTCCAGTTCCAGCCGATCCGCCGATGCACAGCGGACGTTCGGCCCAGTCCAAAGGACCCCGCATCATGAACAAGACCGTCAACCTCGCGATCGTCGGCGCCACCGGCGCGGTCGGCGAGACCCTGCTGAAGATCCTCGCCGAGCGCCAGTTCCCGGTCGGCCAACTGCATGTCCTGGCCAGCGAGCGCTCCGCCGGCGAGGAGGTCCGCTACGGCGCGCGCACGCTGGTCGTGCAGGACCTGGCTGGCTTCGACCCGACCGGCGTCGACATCGCGCTGTTCTCCGCCGGCGGCGAGATATCGAAGCAGTACGCGCCGAAGTTCGCCGCGGCCGGCGCGGTCGTGATCGACAACTCCTCGGCATTCCGCCAGGACGACGACGTGCCGCTGGTGGTGGCGGAGGTCAATCCCGAAGCACTCCGCCACCGGCCGCGCGGGATCATCGCCAACCCGAACTGCTCGACGATGCAGATGCTGGTGGCGCTTGCACCGATCCATCGCGCGGTCGGGATCGAGCGCATCAACGTGGCGACCTACCAGTCCGTATCCGGGACCGGCCGCCGCGCGCTGGAAGAACTGGGCCGCCAGACCGCCGGGCTGCTGAACTTCCAGGAGGCCAAGGCCGAGGTGTATCCGGTGCAGATCGCGTTCAACGTGATCCCTCACGGCGGCGACTTCACCGCCAACGGCTACACCACCGAAGAGATGAAGCTGGTCTGGGAGACACGCAAGATCCTCGGCGACGAGACGATCGGCGTGAACGCGACCGTGGTGCGGGTGCCGGTGTTCTACGGGCATTCGGAGGCGGTGCACATCGAGACCCGGGCGAAGATCACGGCTGACCAGGCGCGTGCGCTGCTGGAGCAGGCGCCCGGGGTGGAGGTGGTCGATGAGCCGGTCGATGGCGGCTATCCGACCCCGGTCACCCACGCCTCGGGCCATGACCCGGTGTACGTCGGCCGCATCCGCGAAGACATCTCGCACCCGCGCGGTCTCAGCCTGTGGGTGGTGGCCGACAACATCCGCAAGGGCGCGGCATTGAATGCGGTGCAATTGGCCGAACTGGTCCACGCGGAACTGTGCGCGGCGACGCCAAACGCGTGAGCGCCAGCGCACGCCGCATTGCGCGCGGGCCATGGCGGCGGCTAGAGTCCGCGGGCGGGGATGCTCAGGAGTGAAGGTGAATTCAATTGCGCGGGACAGCTCGATGAGGACGGCGTTGGCGCTTGCGCTGGCCCTGAGCAGCGGCAGTGCGGCAGCGCTTGGCCTGGGTCAGATCGAGCTGAAGTCGAAGCTGGGCGAGCCGTTGCTGGCCGAGATCGCGATCGTGTCCAGCGATCCAGCGGAGCTCGAGCAGCTGCGTGCCGGACTCGCCTCACCGGAGACCTTCGCCCGCGTGGGCCTGCAGCCGCCCGACGGGATCGTCGCCAACCTGCGCTTCGATCCGGCGCTGAATGCTGCCGGCGATGCGGTGATCCGGGTCACCAGCGCCCAGCCGATCGATCAGCCGGTGCTGACGTTCCTGGTCGAGGTCGACTGGGGGCAGGGCCGCCTGGTCCGCGAATACTCGACCCTGCTGGATGCGCCGCGCACGGTTTCCGCGCCGCTGCAGCCACCGGTCGATGCGCCGGTCGTGGCGCCTTCCAACCAGATCGTGCGGGCGCCGGAAGTGGCGCCGCCGCCGGCAAACGAACCGCTTGACGCGACCGAGCCGACGCCTGTTGCGCCAGCCCCGGTTGCGGCTGCGGCGCCGGCACCGGCACCGGTAGCGACGGCGCCAGTCCCCTCCCGGCAGGGCGGCGAGTACGGTGCCGTCGAACGCGGCGAGACCTTGTCGCAGATCGCCGGCGGCCTGAACCTCGGCGTCAGCCTCGACCAGGCGATGATCGCGTTATTGCGGGCCAACCCCGATGCATTCATCGACGAGAACATCAACCTGCTGAAGGAGGGCGCGGTGCTGCGTGTGCCACAGCAGGCGCAGCTCGACAGCCTCGGCCGCGCCGAAGCCAGTGCGCTGGTGCAGGCGCAGGTCCGGCAATGGCGCGCAGCGCGAGCCGCGTCGGCGCAACCGGCGGCAGAAGACGGGGGCGTGGATGCCGCCACAACGGCGGGCAACACGCGACAGGCCGCAAGCGGCGCGCGGCTCGAGATCGTTCCGCCGGGCGCCAGTCGCGCCACTCAGGCAGGAACACAATCCGGCATCAGCGCCGGCGGTGAGGGCGAAATGCTGCGACAGGAACTGCAACAGACCCGGGAAACCCTGGCTGCACGCGAGGCGGAACTCGCCGAGATGCAAAGCCGCATTGCCGAGCTCGAGAAGCTGCAGGGCGACCAGAGCCAGCTGCTGTCGATGAAGGATTCCGAGCTGGCCGCCGCGCAGCAGCGTCTGGCTTCGGCTCAGCAGGCCGCGCCGCCCCCGGCTGACGCCTCGCGCAACACGGTCCTGCCCTGGGTCTGGGGTGGGGCCGTGCTGCTGCTGGCGCTGCTGGCCGGCTGGGCATGGCGCCGACGCCGCACCGCAGCGCCGGTATTCCGCGCTCCACCGGCAACACCGCGGCCCTCGCTGGCGGATGCATTCGCTCCGGCGCCGTCCGCTCCTGCGGCTGCTGCGAGCCGGCCTCCGACGCCTGCGCCTGCAACACCGCCGGCGGCCGAGGGTGCGTCGACAGCCGTGGGCGAAGACGGCCCGGTCCCGTTCTGGGACCGCGGCGAATCGCATCCCCGGCCGGCCGGCCGCGAGTCGCCCGCTCCGGCTGCCGCGGACCGATCCAGCCCGGGCTGGCATGAGGCCAAAACTCCGGCTGCCGCCGAGCAGCGCGCGGTGGCGGCCGCGTCCACCGCAGCGATGTCCGGCCAGGAGCGGCTGGACCTGGCCCGCGCCTATCTGGACCTGGGTGATCACGTCAGTGCCCGGCTGCTGCTCGCGGAAGTCGAGGGCGGTGGCAATGCCGAACACTCGCAGCAGGCCACGCGGATGCTGCGCGAGATCGAATAGGCCGTGGCCGTCGACGATCCCGCGATTGCCGGCACGCAGCCGGCGCGCTACGCCCTGGGCATCGAGTACGACGGCAGCGGGTTCTGCGGCTGGCAGCGACTGACCAAGCCCAGCGAACCGGACAAACGCCCCGAGCCGACCGTGCAGGCCGCGTTGGAGAAGGCGCTGTCGTTCGTGGCCGGTGGCCCGATCGAGACCGTCTGTGCCGGGCGCACGGATTCGGGCGTGCACGCGGTGTGCCAGGTCGTGCATTTCGACAGTCCGGTGCTTCGCGCGCCGCGCGGCTGGGTGCTCGGCACCACCAGCCGGCTGCCGGATTCGGTGTGCGTGCGCTGGTGCCTGCCGGTGCCACCGGAGTTCCATGCGCGCTTCTCCGCCCGCGCGCGGCGCTACCGTTACCGGCTGCTCAACCGCCCGGTGCGTCCGGCGCTGCAGCGCCAATACCTGAGCTGGGAGCGGCGGCCACTGGATGTGGACGCGATGCACCATGCCGCGCAGGCGCTGCTGGGGCAGCAGGATTTCTCCGCGTTCCGTACCGTCCATTGCCAGGCCCCGCACGCGCGCCGCGATCTGCAGTACATCCACGTGCGGCGCGATGGCGACCTGGTGGAGATCGAGGTCCAGGCCAACGCGTTCCTGCACCACATGGTGCGCAATATCGTCGGCAGCCTGCTGCTGGTGGGTAGCGGCGAGCGGCCGCCGGCATGGATTGCCCAATTGCTGGCCGGTGGCGACCGCACCGTGGCCGGGCCCACCGCGTCCTCGGCCGGGCTGGTGTTCCTCGGTCCGCGTTACCCGGCACAATGGCAGCTTCCCGAAGAAGTCAGCTTATGAGCCGGATCCTGTTTCGCACCCGCATCAAATTCTGCGGTTTCACCCGCCCGGGCGACATCCGGCTGGCGTGCGAACTGGGCGCGGATGCGATCGGGTTCGTGTTCGCCAGGGAAAGCAGCCGGCAGGTCGAAGCCGAGCAGGCGCGGGCGATGCGCCAGGCGCTGGCGCCGCTGGTCGATGCGGTGGCGTTGTTCATGGACAATCCGGCCGGGCACGTGCGCGATGTGATCCGCCAGGTGCGGCCGACCCTGCTGCAGTTCCATGGTAGCGAGGACGATGCGTTCTGCCGCAGCTTCAACGTGCCGTACATGAAGGCGATCGCGATGGGCAGCGAAATCTCCCAGCAGCACCCCGGCACCTTGCACTCGCGCTACCCGTCGGCGGCGGGCTTCCTGTTCGACAGCCACGGCGAAGGTGCGCCCGGCGGCAGTGGCGAGACGTTCGACTGGGCGCGGATCCCGGCCGGGGTGCAGAAACCGTTCGTGCTCGCGGGCGGGCTGTCCCCCGGCAACGTGTTCGATGCGATCCAGTCGACGTTGCCCTGGGGCGTGGACGTGTCCAGCGGCATCGAGAGCGCGCCCGGCATCAAGGACGGCGACATGATGCGGCGCTTCGTCGAGGAAGTCCGTCGCTCGGACTGCCACCTGCTCGACTGACGCGCGGGCTTTTCGAGATTTCGCCCCCCTTCTGAATCGCGATGCCTCGACACCGCGCTACCGGACTCCCTGAATCCATGACGATCCACCAGACCCAGGCCGCCGCTGTCGCCGATCCGATCGACGACTTCCATGCCTATCCGGACGCTTCCGGGCACTTCGGCCGTTACGGCGGGCGCTTCGTCGCCGAAACCCTGGTCGGTCCGTTGCAGGAGCTCGCCACGGCCTACGACGCCGCGCGCATCGACCCGACGTTCGTGCGGGCGTTCGAGCGCGACCTGGCCCATTACGTCGGCCGCCCCAGCCCGATCTACCACGCCGAACGGCTCAGCACCAAGGTCGGCGGCGCGCGCATCCTGCTCAAGCGCGAGGACCTCAACCATACCGGCGCGCACAAGATCAACAACACGATCGGCCAGGCGCTGCTGGCCTCGCGCATGGGCAAGCGGCGGATCATCGCCGAAACCGGCGCCGGCCAGCACGGCGTCGCCTCCGCCACCGTGGCCGCGCGCCTGGGCCTGGAGTGCGTGGTGTACATGGGCGCGACCGACATCGAGCGGCAGAAGATCAACGTCTACCGGATGCAACTGCTCGGCGCCACGGTGGTGCCGGTCACGTCCGGTTCGAAGACGCTCAAGGACGCACTCAACGAGGCGATGCGCGACTGGGTCTCCAACGTGCACGACACGTTCTACATCATCGGCACGGTCGCCGGTCCCGACCCATACCCGCGCATGGTCCGCGACTTCAATGCGGTGGTCGGGCGCGAGGCGCGCGAACAGATGCTGGCCGAGTACGGGCGGCTCCCGGACGTGGTCACCGCCTGCGTCGGCGGCGGCAGCAACGCGATCGGCATGTTCCACGCGTTCCTCAACGACCGCGCGGTGCGGATCGTCGGCGCCGAGGCGGCGGGCGAGGGCATCGCGACCGGACGCCATGCCGCCTCGCTCGCGGCAGGGCGGCCCGGGGTGCTGCATGGCAACCGCACCTACGTGCTATGCGACGACGACGGCCAGATCATCGAAACCCATTCGGTCTCCGCGGGCCTGGATTACCCCGGCGTGGGTCCGGAGCATGCGTTCCTGAAGGATGCCGGCCGCGCCGAATACGTCGGGGTGACCGACGACGAGGCGTTGGCGGCATTCCATGAGCTCGCGCGCACCGAAGGCATCCTGGCGGCGCTGGAATCCAGCCACGCCATCGCGCAGGCGATCAAGCTCGCGCGCGAACTGCCGAAGGACGCGATCGTGCTGTGCAACCTGTCGGGGCGCGGCGACAAGGACGTGCACACGATCGCGGCGCGCGACGGACTGTCGGTCTAGGTCGCTCGAGAATGTCCCAGGCGAGCGCACCCATGAACCGCATCGACATCCGTCTTGCCCATCTCGGCAGCCTTGGCCGCAAGGCGCTGGTGCCGTTCGTCACCGCGGGCGATCCTTCGCTGGAGGCCACGGTCCCGGTCATGCATGCGCTCGTCGCCGCAGGCGCGGACATCCTCGAGCTGGGCGTGCCGTTTTCTGATCCGATGGCCGACGGCCCCACGATCCAGCGCAGCTCCGAACATGCGCTGGCACGAGGCGCCGGCCTGGGCTACGTGTTCGATTGCGTCCGTGCCTTTCGCCAGCGCGATGCTGCGACGCCGGTGGTGTTGATGGGCTACCTGAATCCGGTGGAGATCCGCGGTCCGGAGCGCTTCGCCCGCGAAGCGGTCGCCGCCGGTGTCGATGGCGTGCTGCTGGTCGACCTGCCACCGGAGGAGTCGGGGGACTTCCGGGCCGCGTTCGCGCCGCATGGCCTTGCGCTGATCCTGTTGGCCGCGCCGACCACCTCCGATGCGCGCCTGTCGGAATTGTGCGCCGGTGCCGCCGGTTATCTCTATTACGTCAGCGTCGCCGGGGTGACCGGTGCCGAGGGGCTGGACACGGGTGCCGCCAGTGACCGCCTGCACCTGATCCGGGCGCGCAGCCCGGTGCCGGTCATGGTCGGGTTCGGCATCAAGGACGCCGCTACCGCGGCCACGATGGCCCGCGAGGCGGACGGTGTCGTGGTCGGCAGCGCCCTGGTGGCAGCGATTGCCGCTGCGACCGATCCCGTGGATGCGGCCAGTCGAGCCGCCGGATTCCTGGCGCCACTACGCACGGCGCTGGACACCATGGCCGCAGCCTGATCGGCAGCCGCAGTCGGCTGCGCTAAACTGCCGTGCTTGGCCGGGAGTGTCTTCATGGACGCCCCGGCCCGACTGGAGCGCCGGCCCGATGCAGGCCGCTCCGGAATCACAGGGAAACTCTCAACGCATGTCCTGGCTCAAGAAACTCATGCCGTCCGGCATCCGCACCGAAGCTGCAGTGAGCAAGCGCCGCAGCGTGCCCGAAGGCCTGTGGGAAAAGTGCGACCGCTGCGGCGCCGTGCTGTACCGGCCGGAGCTCGAGGAAAACCTCGAGGTGTGCCCGAAATGCAGCTTCCACATGCCGATCCGTGCGCGTGCGCGGCTCAAGGCGTTGTTCGACGCCGACAGCACCAGCGAGCTCGGCGCCGAGCTCGGCCCGGTCGACGTGTTGAAGTTCAAGGACCAGAAGAAGTACTCCGATCGCATCAAGGCCGCGCAGAAGTCGACCGGTGAACGCGATGCGCTGGTGGCGATGCGCGGAACGCTCAAGCAGCGCCCACTGGTGGCCTGCTCGTTCGACTTCGCGTTCATGGGCGGATCGATGGGGTCGGTGGTCGGCGAGCGTTTCGCGCTGGCCGCCGAGGCGGCGCTGGAGACGGGCTGTCCGCTGGTGTGCTTCTCCGCCACCGGCGGGGCGCGGATGCAGGAGAGCCTGTTCTCGCTGATGCAGATGGCCAAGACCTCCGCCGCGCTTGGCCGGCTGCGCGCGGCCGGGCTGCCGTACATCTCGGTGATGACCCATCCGACCACCGGCGGGGTGTCCGCGTCGCTGGCGATGCTGGGCGACATCAACCTGGCCGAGCCGGAGGCGCTGATCGGATTCGCCGGACCGCGGGTGATCGAGCAGACCGTGCGCGAGACCTTGCCCGAAGGCTTTCAGCGCAGCGAGTTCCTGGTCGAGCACGGTGCGATCGACCAGATATGCGATCGCCGCGAACTGCGCGACCGCATCGCGCACCTGCTGGCGTTGATGATGAGGCAGGCGCAACCGGTCGACGACGCGGACGTGGTCGCATGATCAAGCTTCCGTTGGGGAACCAGGCATGAGCCGCAGGTATTTCGGCACCGATGGCATCCGCGGCCGGGTCGGGGAGGGGGTGATTTCCGCCGATTTCATGCTGCGCCTGGGCAATGCCTACGGCCATGCGCTGGTGCGCAACGAATGGCGCAAGCCGGTGGTGGTGATCGGCAAGGACACCCGCATCTCCAACTACATGTTCGAGGCCGCGCTGGAGGCCGGACTGGTCGCTGCCGGCGTCGACGTGCAGCTGATGGGGCCGATGCCGACCCCGGCGGTGGCGCACCTGACCCACTCGATGCGTGCCGATGGTGGCATCGTGATCTCCGCCTCGCACAACCCGCATTACGACAACGGCATCAAGTTCTTCTCGGCCAAGGGCGAGAAGCTCGACGACGCGACCGAACTGGCGATCGAGGCCGAACTCGAGCAGCCGTTCCGCACGGTCGCCTCGGAGCTGCTGGGCAAGGCGGTGCGTACCCGCGACACGGTCGGACGCTACCTGGAGGCGTGCAAGAACTCGGTACCGAAGGGTTTCGATCTCGGCGGCATGCGCATCGCCATGGATTGCGCCAATGGCGCGACCTACCAGCTCGGACCGTTGGTGCTGCGCGAGCTCGGTGCGCGCGTGGATGCGATCGGGGTCGATCCCAACGGCCTCAACATCAATGACGGGGTCGGTTCGACCCATCCGGAGAACCTCGCCGCGCACGTGCGCGCGACCGATGCCGACCTGGGCATCGCGTTCGACGGCGACGGCGACCGGGTGTTGTTCGTCGATGGTGACGGCGTGGTGTGCGACGGCGACGACCTGTTGTTCGTGCTCGCCAACGACTGGCGCGCGAGCGGCCGGCTGCAGGGCCCGGTCATCGGAACCCTGATGACCAACTACGGCCTGGAGCGCGCGTTCGAGCAGCGCGGGATCGGTTTCCTGCGCGCGAAGGTCGGCGACCGCTACGTGCACCAGCAGTTGATGGCGCACAACGCCACCCTTGGGGGCGAGGCGTCGGGCCATCTGCTGTGCCTGGACCGTGTCAGCACCGGCGACGGCATCGTCAGCGCCCTGCAGGTGCTGGAAGTCCTGCATCGCCGTGGCATCAGCCTGCGCGAGGCGCTGGACGGCTACAGCAAGGTGCCGCAGCAGACCGTCAACGTCCGCCTGGAAAACGGGGCGAAGCCGGTCGATGCGCCCGAGGTGCAGGCCGCGCTGATCGAGGCGCAAGCCGCGGTCGCCGGTCGCGGTCGCGCGTTCCTGCGAGCCTCCGGCACCGAGCCGGTGGTACGGGTGACGGTGGAAGCCGACGAGGCCACGCTCATGCAATCCACCCTGGAGACGCTGGCCGCCGTCGTGCGTGCCGCCGCTGCCTGAAACAGCACGGGCGACCGCGCACCTGATCGCGCGCCTGCAGGCGCGCCGCCACTGGATTTTTTCGATGACCGCCCGGATCCCCACCCTCGACATCCGCCGACTGGACAGCGACCGCGACGCCTTCATCGAGGAGTTGGGCGCGGCCTACCGCGAGTGGGGTTTCGCCGGCATCCGCGGCCACGGCATCCCGGCGCAACAGATCGACGCCTCCTACGATGCGTTCAAGCGCTTCTTCGCGCTGCCGGACGACATCAAGCGCCAGTACCACCTGCCGGGCGCGGGCGGTTCGCGCGGCTACACGCCTTTCGGGATCGAGACCGCCAAGGACGCGAAGCACTTCGACCTCAAGGAGTTCTGGCACGTCGGTCGCGAGATCCCGCGGGATTCGAAATATGCCGCGGTGATGGCGGAAAACGTTTGGCCTCAGGAGATCCCGGACTTCCGCGAGCATGCCTACGGCCTGTACCAGGCGCTGGATCGGCTGGGCGGGCGCGTACTGAGCGCGCTGGCGCTGCACATCGGCCTTCCCGCCGACTATTTCGTCGACAAGACCGATTCGGGCAACTCGATCCTGCGCCCGATCCACTACCCGCCGATCACCAGCGACGACGTGCCCAACGAGCGTGCCGGCGCGCACGAGGACATCAACCTCATCACCCTGCTGGTTGGCGCCAGCGCCGAAGGACTCGAGGTGAAATCGCGCAAGGGCGACTGGGTGCCGTTCACGGCCGACGCCGACACCATCGTGGTCAATATCGGCGACATGCTGCAGCGGTTGACCAACCACGTCTATCCGTCGACGACCCATCGCGTGGTCAATCCGCCGGGCGAGAAGGCGCGCCAGCCGCGTTATTCGACGCCGTTCTTCCTGCACCTCAATCCGGACGTGCTGATCGAGGTGTTGCCGTCGACGATCAGCGAAGACAATCCGAACCGCTATCCCGAGCCGATCACCGCGCTGGGTTATCTCCAGCAGCGCCTGCGTGAAATCGGATTGATGTAGCGCTGATCCACGCGCCGGATCAGTCCGGCGTGATCAGTCCAGCGTGCGGATGCCCCCGGCCTGCAGCGCCTCGCGCCAGGCAGTCAGCTTGTATTCGGACGATTGCGAAGCGTTGGCCGGGCTGGTCGATGGCAGGCGCCGGTACTCGAGTTTGGCGGCCGCGCCGCTCTCGACCAGGCCTGCAAGTACGAAGCGACCAAAGCTGGCCTCGGCCTTGCTGCCATTGAACAGCACCATCGCGATCGTCGGGTGGCGGGCAAACAGCGCAACAAAATCATTGGCCTGCGCGGTGTCGTCGCGAATCGCCGAATCCAGGCTGCCTTCGCGTTCGCAGCTGGCCAGGACGTCCCACAGGGCGATCCCCGCAGCGACCAGTCTCCGGCAGCGTTGGCCGTACGCGAGCTCCGGCCCGGCATCGATCAACGTGCCCATCAGCGGCCAGAACCGGTTCTGCCGGTGCGCGTAGTACTGGCCCGCCGCCAGCGAAGCGGCCCCTGGCATGCTGCCCAGGATCAGCGTGCGCGGCGCGGGGCCGGTGAGTGCGGGAAACGATTGCAGCAGCGGCATGGCGGTGCGGGTCAGGCTTGGCGGGAGTGGGGCGATTGTGCCTCGGGCCTGCGTTAAACTCGTTGCCCTTCCCGCAAGTCGGAATGCCCATGCGCCGCAGGATAGTCGCCGGTAACTGGAAACTGCACGGTGATCGCCGGTTCGCGATCGATCTGCTCGATGCCGTCGCAGCGGCCGACGTCCCGGACGCCGTCGAGCGGATCATCCTGCCGCCGTTGCCGTACCTGGGCGAACTGGTGCAGCGCTATGGCGGGCGGGGGCTGCAGTTCGGTGCCCAGGACGTCAGCGCCAACGAAAAAGGCGCCTACACCGGCGAGGTTTCCGCTGCGATGCTGGCCGATGTCGGCGTGCGCTATGGCCTGGTCGGCCACTCCGAGCGCCGCCAGTACCATCACGAGAGCAGCGAGCTGGTGGCGCGCAAGTTTTTTGCCGCCAAGGCGGCGGGGTTGACCCCGATCCTGTGCATTGGCGAGACCCTGGGCGACCGCACCGACGGCAAGACCGAGTGGCGGCTGGAGCAGCAACTGCAGCCGTTGCTGGAGCAGGGCGGTGCGGACGCGTTCGACGGCGCGATCGTCGCTTATGAGCCGGTATGGGCGATTGGCACCGGCAAGACCGCCACCCCGGAGCAGGTGCAGGCGGTGCACGCGTTCATTCGTAGCGAAATCGGTGCGCACGATGCTAGAATTGCTGGCTTGCTACCGCTGCTGTACGGCGGCAGCGTGAAGGCCGACAACGCCGCTGCCCTGTTCTCGCAGGCGGACGTCGATGGCGGCCTGATCGGCGGGGCCTCCCTGGTCGCTGCCGATTTCAACGCCATCGCATCCGCGGCGGCGCCCTGACGAAGCCCTTCGGCCTGTCCGAAGCCGGCGACAACGAATAGAGTTCTCCGATGCTGTTCCTCAACATCATCTATGTACTGCTTGCGATCGCCATGATCGTGCTGATCCTGATGCAGCGCGGCGCGGGTGCGCAGGCCGGTTCGGGCTTCGGTGGCGGCGCCTCGGGCACCGTATTCGGTGCGCGCGGTTCGTCGAGTTTCCTGACCAAGGCCACCAAGTGGCTGGCGGTCGCGTTCTTCGTGCTCAGCATGTTCATGGCCTACCAGGCGACGCGCAACCTGCGCGGCGGCGACGGTCCCAACCTCGACCTTGGCGTGATGTCGCAGGTCCCGGCGACTCCAGCGCAACCGCAGGCCGTGCCCGCCGTGCCGACCCAGGTCGCACCGGTTCCCCAGGCCGACAGTGCGGTGCCCACGGTTCCTGCCCAGGAGGCCAAACCTGCTGTGCAGCCCGCAACGCCGCCGCAGGATTCCCCGCAGGCGCCCGCTTCAGGCGACTGATCCAGATCGTTACAATCGCATCCTCACGCGTGGGGCACGATGCCCCGACGCGCGGTCAGCAATGATCGAAACACAGCACTGGCCCGGATGGCGGGGCTGCGGCCAGGAAGGCCGGTGAACATCGCGGTAAAATGTTTTTTGATGTGCCCAGATGGCGGAATTGGTAGACGCACTACCTTGAGGTGGTAGCGACTTAGGTCGTGGGGGTTCGAGTCCCCCTTTGGGCACCATGTTTCAGGTGTGGCGCGCTTTGCGCTGCACGTACGGCGCACCAGCGCCAGCCGGGGTCGCGAAATCGCGGCCATAGCCATCGACAAGCGAGAGAACAAGAGTGCTGGCCGAATACCTGCCGACCCTGCTGTTCCTGATCGTCGCGAGCGCCATAGGCATCGCCCTGCTCGTGGTGGGCAACGTCCTCGGGCCGAAGACCCCGGGCGCGGAAAAGCTGTCGCCCTATGAGTCCGGGTTCGCGCCGTTCGAGGACGCGCGCATGCGCTTCGACGTGCGCTACTACCTGATCGCGATCCAGTTCATCATCTTCGATCTCGAAATCATCTTCATCGTCCCGTGGGCGACGGTGTTCCGTGACCTCGGCATCATCGGGCTGGTCGAGATGGGCATCTTCGCCAGCATGCTGCTGCTCGGCTTCATCTACGTGTGGAAGAAGGGAGCGCTCGAATGGGAGTGACCAAAACCCTGAGCGATCGAGTCTCCGGGTTGATGCACAACCCGATCCCGGAAGGCCGGCTCGACGACATCCTGCGTCCGGAAGGGGACAACCCGCTGCTGCAGCAGGGGTTCGTCACCACCAACATGGACACGCTGTGGAACTGGGCGCGCACCGGCTCGATGTGGCCGATGACGTTCGGCCTGGCCTGCTGCGCGGTCGAGATGATGCACGCCGGCGCCTCGCGCCTGGACCTGGACCGTTATGGCGTGGTGTTCCGGCCGTCGCCGCGCCAGTCGGACGTCATGATCGTCGCCGGCACCCTGGTCAACAAGATGGCTCCGGCGCTGCGCAAGGTCTATGACCAGATGCCGAACCCGAAGTGGGTCATCTCGATGGGCAGCTGCGCCAACGGTGGTGGCTATTACCACTACTCCTACGCGGTGGTCCGCGGCTGCGACCGCATCGTACCGGTCGACATCTACGTCCCAGGCTGCCCCCCGACCGCCGAGGCGCTGGTGTACGGCATCCTGCAGCTGCAGAAGAAGATCCGTCGCGGAACCAATTTCGGCGATCAGAAGCAGGGCATGCGTGGATGACGCTCGTGGCAGCTGAATTCGGCGAAAGCCTGCGCGCGCGCTTCGACGGCGCGATGGTCACCGTGGTCGAACCGCGGGGTGAAGTCACCCTGGACGTCGAGCCGGCGCAGTGGCTGGCCGCGGCGCAGGCATTGCGCGACGAGTTCGGGTTCGAGCAGCTCGTCGACGTCTGTGGCGTCGACTATCTCAGCTACGGCAGCGACGAGTGGGATACCGAAGTGTCCTCGGAAGGCTATTCGCGCGGAGTCGAGGGCGCCGGTGCGGGACGCTTCGCATGGGGTGAACATCCCAATGGCGCCGCCGATGTCCCGGCACGGCGCTTTGCCGCAGTCGCGCACCTGCTGTCGTACCAGCACAACCGCCGGGTGCGCCTGCGAACGTTCGCCGAGAACGACGATCTTCCGGTGGTGGCGTCGCTGACTTCGGTGTGGCCTGGCGCCAACTGGTTCGAGCGCGAGGCGTTCGACCTGTTCGGGATCCTTTTCGAGGGGCACCCCGACCTGCGCCGGATCCTCACCGACTACGGTTTCGTCGGCCATCCTTTCCGGAAGGATTTTCCGCTTATCGGCAACGTCGAAGTGCGCTACGACGCCGAGAAGCAGCGGGTGATCTACGAGCCGGTTTCCATTACACCGCGCGTGCTGGTGCCGCGCGTGATCCGCGACGATTCCCGCTACGCGACAGCCGCCGGCGAGAGCAGCGCGCGCCAGCAGGGCGAGCGTGAGGCCAAGTCATGAGCGAATTTCCGCGCGCGCCGGCCGACGGCAGCGAAGCCATCCGCGACAGCAGCTCCTCCGGCCTCCATAACGCCGAGATCCGCAACTATTCGCTGAACTTCGGCCCGCAGCACCCGGCCGCGCACGGCGTGTTGCGCCTGATCCTGGAGATGGACGGCGAGGTCGTGCAGCGCGCCGATCCGCACATCGGCCTGCTGCACCGCGGCACCGAGAAACTGGTCGAATCCAAGCCGTTCAACCAGTCCATTCCGTACATGGACCGGCTCGATTACGTGTCGATGATGTGCAACGAGCACGCCTACGTGCGCGCGATCGAGACGCTGACGGGGATCGAGGCACCGGTCCGTGCGCAGTGGATCCGCACGATGTTCGACGAGATCACGCGCATCCTGAACCATCTGATGTTCATCGGGTCGAGCGCGCTCGACCTCGGTGCGATGGCGGTGTTCCTGTACGCATTCCGCGAGCGCGAGGAGTTGATGGACTGCTACGAGGCGGTCAGCGGCGCGCGCATGCATGCAGCCTACTACCGGCCCGGCGGTGTGTACCGCGACCTGCCGGACCAGATGATCAAGTACCGCGAGTCGCCGTGGCGCAAGGGCGCGACGCTCAAGCGCTTCAACGCCTGGCGCGAGGGTTCGCTGCTCGACTATCTCGAGGCTTTCACCGACGACTTTCCCGATCGTGTCGACGAGTACGAGACGCTGCTGA